>NZ_JAUERW010000009.1:0-196592 GCF_041060465.1 Pseudomonas sp. W2Oct36 | reverse complement strand
CAAGCTCACTCCCACACTATCGGGTTTCGGCTCGAGTTCTCAATCACGCCCCAGGACTGGTGGGAGCGAGCTTGCTCGCGAAGGCATTTTCGCTCCCGATGGAGATGCGCTGAATGTACTGACGCTTTCGTGAGCAAGCTCACTCCCACACTATCGGGTTTCGGCTCGAGTTCTCAATCACGCCCCAGGACTGGTGGGAGCGAGCTTGCTCGCGAAGGCATTTTCATTACAGATGAAGATGCGGCGGATGTACCAACCTCTTCGTGAGCAAGCTCACTCCCACATGATCGGGGGCAACTCGGAATTCAGGCAGTGCCGCTGAAAGGTGTGAGTAGCTTGGTCGACTCGGAATCCAGGCCACGCCTCGAGGCTGGTGCACGGGAATGCAGAAGTCCTGCATTCACGCGTCGTCATCGCTACACTCGCGCGCTTGCCCGGGAGCCTTCATGTCCAACTTTTTCAACGACTGGCGTCAGCGCGCCACGCATCAGCAGGTGTGGGCGCTGGCCGCGCCGATGATCCTGTCGAATATCTCCGTGCCGCTGGTTTCGCTGGTGGACAGCACGGTCATCGGCCATCTGCCCCACGCCCACCAGCTCGGCGCGGTGGCGGTCGGCGGCACGCTTTACAGCTTTCTCGCCTGGGCCATGGGGTTTCTGCGCATGGGCACGACCGGCTTCGCCGCCCAGGCCGCCGGGCGCAACGACGGCGCGGCGCTGCGCCAGGTGCTGTTGCAGGGCTTGCTGCTGGCGATGGGATTTTCTGTACTGCTGGGGCTGATCGGCCTGCCCTTCCAGCACCTGGCGCTGGAAATGATGCAGCCCTCCAATGATCTCAACGACCTGACCCGCGATTTCTTCCATACCCGCTTGTTCGGCTTACCGGCCGCGCTAGCCAGTTATGCGCTGGTGGGCTGGTTCCTCGGGTTGCAAAACGCTCGAGCGCCGCTGGCGATTCTGCTGACCACCAACTTGGTCAACATCGCGCTGAATCTGTGGTTCGTCATGGGCCTGGACTGGGGCGTGGTCGGCAGCGCACGTGCGTCGGTTATCGCCGAATGGACTGGCGCCCTCCTCGGTCTCGCCCTCACCCACAGAGGTCTGCGCGCGTATCCCGGACAGCTGGCGGTGTCCGCGCTCAAGCGCTGGCAGAGCTGGCGACCGCTGCTCACGGTCAATCGCGATATCTTCATTCGCAGCCTGATCCTGCAATCGGTGTTCTTCCTGATCACCGTGCAAGGCGCTCGACTGGGCGACGCCACCGTGGCAGCCAACGCGCTGCTGCTCAATGGGCTGTTGCTGATGGCCCACGCGCTGGACGGACTGGCCCACGCCGTTGAAGCCCTCTGCGGACACGCCATCGGCGCGCGGGATCGCGAGGCGCTGCGGCGCTCGTTGAACGTCTCCGGGGGTTGGTCGCTGATCTGCAGCGTCGCTTTTGTGGGGCTGTTTCTGCTGGGCGGGCACCTGTTCGTCGAGATGCAGACCGACATCACCGCAGTGCGTGACATCGCCTTCGTTTATCTGCCCTATCTCGCCGTTCTGCCCTTTGTCGCGGTCTGGAGCTATTTGCTCGACGGCCTGTTCATCGGCGCCACCCGTGCTCGCGAGATGCGCAACGCGATGATCGTCACTGCCTTGATCACCGCACCGTTCGCCTGGCTGGCAAGCGGGTTCGGCAACCACGGGCTGTGGCTGGTGTTCTTGCTGTTCATGGCATTGAGGGCGCTGACGCTGGGATATCTGGCGTTGAAGCTCAACCGCAGCGGCGCCTGGTTCAACGGCTGACCGAGACGCTGGAGACCTGCGCCTGATCCTGGGCGTGGATAAACGCTGCAACCTCCTCCAGCACCGGCGCCAGGCTGCGTAACGGGCGGGCAAGTGCACCCACCAGCGTGCGATGACTGGTGCGAGAGAAATACACCTCGCGCACTGACACGCCCTGAGCGCGCAACCGACTGGCCATGCCCCCCGTGTTGCGTTGCGGGTTTACTTCCGTGTCGTCCACGGAAGCGATCAGCAACGCCGGCGGTGACGCTGCGCTGACATGGTTGATCGGCTGGGAGTCCGGTGGCGAATTCGGGAAGTAAAAAACCGGCTTCACCTCCGCGTCTTCGATGGGCAGAAAATCATAGGGCCCGGCCAGACCGACCCAGCCCTTGATGATGGAAGGTGTGGTGCCCGCCGCCGCCAGCCATTGCGGATCCAGGGCCAGCATCGCCGCGTTGTAAGCCCCGGCACTGTGGCCCATCACATACAACTTCGCCGGATCCCCGCCGAACTGACGAATGTGATCGCGGGTCCAGACCACTGCCTGGGCGCTGTCCTGCAGCAGCTCCTGGTAATGCACTTGCGGGTACAACCGATAATCGGCAAGTACCGCAACGATGCCCCGGGACGCCAGCGCCTCACCGACAAAGGCGTAATCACCCCGCGATCCGCTGGTCCAGCTGCCGCCATAGAAGAACACGACGACCGGCGCGTCCGGCGCTGCATCTTTGGGCGTGTAGACGTCGAGTTTATTGCGCGGGTCCGGGCCGTACGCCAGATCGGACGTTCTGCTGAACGTGCTGCTCGGGGTAAACGCGTTGAGCACCTTCAACGGCGAGCAGGCCATCAGCAAGGTCATCAGCCAGGCGGCGAGCACTGCTTTGAGCGCCAGTTTGATCATCGTTCATGCTCCCGAAACAGTGAAGGACGCCTGACTGTGCAGACAACGAAAACGGGCCACAAAGGCCCGTTTTTAGGAGTAGCTACATCATCACGACGACAGGTAGGACGACCGCGTCAGGCCCAGTCGCAAGGCATCCAGAAACTGCGTGCGTTCCCGCGGGGTGATCTTGGCGCTGGCCACTTTGTCCCGGTAATGGGTCATCAGTTCTTCCGGCGACAAGTGCACGTAGCGCAGCATGTCTTCGATGGTGTCGTGGGTTTCGATCCCAGCTGAATAGGCACTGCCATCCTGGTTCTGATAGATGTTCACCGAATCGGTGTCACCGAACAGATTGTGCATGTCGCCCAGAATTTCCTGATACGCACCGACCAGGAACACGCCCAGCAAGTAGTCCTCACCCTCGTTCAACGAGTGAACCGGCAAGCTGGTCTCGATGCTCTGCTCGTCGACGTACTGATTGATCTTGCCGTCGGAGTCGCAGGTCAGGTCTTGCAGCACAGCGCGACGCAGCGGCTCTTCGTCCAGGCGATGCAGCGGAATGATCGGCAGCACCTGATCGATCGCCCAGGTATCCGGCAGGCTCTGGAACACCGAGAAGTTGCAGATGTACTTGTCGGCCAGCTTGTCGTTGAGTTCGTCGAGCACCTGACGATGGGAACGCTGACGGGCTTTCAGCGAGTTGTGCAAACGGCGGCACACTGCGAAATAGCACTGCTCGCCCAAGGCCTTCTGCGCCAGGGTGATCTTGCCGTCGGAGTACTGGGACGCGATGTCGCTCATGTAGTGCGTGGCGCGCCAGTAGGTCTCGGTGACCATTTCGATGTCGGTCGGGCCGAGAAGGTCGATCAGCCACTGCAGGGTTTCCGGCAGGCTTTCCTTGTCGGTGATCTCCGGCACTTCGTCGTTGTGACGCTCGACGTCGGTCACCTGAATCACCAGCATGGCGTGGTGCGCAGTCAGCGAACGGCCGCTCTCCGAGAAGATGTGCGGATGCGGCAGGCCCTGCGCGTCGCAGAACTCCTTGAGCATCCCGACCACGACACCGGCGTAATCGTCCATGTCGTAGTTGATCGAACTGGCGTTGCGCGAATGCGTGCCGTCGTAGTCCACACCCAGACCGCCGCCGACATCAATGTGATCCACCGGCAGGCCGAGGTTGCGGAGCTCGCCGTAATAACGAATCGCTTCCTTGAAACCGTGCTGATAGTCGGCCAGGTTGGCGATCTGCGAGCCCATATGGAAGTGCAGCAAACGAATGCCCTGATCGAGCCCTGCCTTGGTGAAGCGCTCGACGACCGACAGCAACTGCGCGGCGGACAGCCCGAACTTGGACTTCTCGCCACCGGTGTCGGCCCATTTGCTGGAGGCCAGGGACGACAGGCGCACGCGCAAACCCACTTGCGGCGCGACCTTCAGCTCGGCGGCTTCTTCGATGACCAGTTCGACTTCGGATTCTTTCTCGATGACGATAAAGACGTTGTGGCCCAGCTTCTGCCCCATCAGGGCCAAGCGAATGAATTCGCGATCCTTGTAGCCGTTGCAGACGATGGTGCCACCCTTCGGCGCCAAAGCCAGCACGGCCATCAGCTCAGGCTTGGAGCCGGCTTCGAGGCCTATGGAAACGTTTTGCGTGGCGATGATGTTTTCCACCACCGCTTCCTGCTGGTTGACCTTGATCGGGTACAGCGCGGTGTATTTGCTCTGGTATTCCAGGCGGGCGATGTTTTCGTCGAACGCACCGGTCAACTGACGCACGCGGTCCTGCAGGATGTCAGGGAAACGCACCAGCAGTGGCAGGGACAAGCCGCTTTTGCGCAGCTGATCGACCTGCTCGTAAAGATCGATGGGCGAGCTGGTCGGCCCGTTGGGGCGAACTTCAACGCGGCCGGCTTCATTGATTGCGAAATAACCGGCCCCCCAATGACGGATCCCGTAGACACTGCGGCTGTCTGCCACGGTCCATTGGCTGCCATCGTCTTTGCGTGTGCGTCGTACGGACATCAAAGTCCCCTATAGAAAAGTCATAAAGCCCCGGCCTGACCGGCTGGGCGCAGTGTAGAGCGTGGAAATGACGGTTTGGCGCCTGCTCGCCTGTGGGGCAATAGACCCGCATTGCGCAGCAGAGTTTGCATGGATGACTGCGGCCAGACCGACGACAAAATCAACGGGCTCGAAACAGACGGCTCAACCGCCCGACTTCTTCGCCTTGAAACCCTGTTTGACCAGCTCGGCCAACAGCGTGTCGACGTGGTCACCCTGGATCTCGATCACGCCATCCTTCAGCGCGCCGCCGGTTCCACACCGTTGCTTGAGGGTCTTTGCCAGGTCCTTGAGCGCGTCTTCGGCCAGCGGAACGCCGGTGACGGTCGTGACGGTCTTGCCGCCACGGCCTTTACTTTCACGGCGCACACGGGCGATGCCATCACCTTCCGGGATGAGCGTGCTTTTGCAGGTGCAGGCGTCGACAGGCTGACGGCAGTCGGGACAATGCCGACCGGCATCGGTTGAAAATACCAGGCCACCGAGGGCGGCGAAGGATGCGGCTTTTTTGGCCACCGGCAATCCTCTTCTTGAGGAGCGAAGTCTGGCCGACGGGAGCCGACCGCGAAGCCCCACTCAGGCAGGGGCAGCGCTACCGGATCGCAAGGGCGGTCCGGCGTGAAAAGTCGCGCAGTGTAACGGCAAAAGGCGCCGATGCTAAGTGCAAATATGCGCCAATTTACGGGACATTTGCGACGCCTTCCAAATAGCGCTTCAGCGCGGCCAACGAGTCCGGGCAGTAAGGCTTTTCAGTGGTTTCGCGCAGTACTTGATCAATGCTGAGAAAGCGCGCTTCCAGCACTTCTTCCGGCTGCAGCTTCAATGGCCCGTCCCAGATCGCCGAGAACACGGCGCACCACAGGCGGTTATCCGGCTGATCGAAGAAGAACCGCTCGTGAGCCGCAAGCGCCACGCCGGAAACGCCCAGTTCTTCCTCCAGTTCGCGCGCCGCCGAGAGCTCGTAGCTTTCATCGGCCTGCACCATACCGCCCGCCGCCACATCCCAGTAGCCGGGATAAATGGCCTTGCTCAGCGTGCGTCGGTGCACACACAGCTCGCCAGCCGAATTGAACAGAAGGATATAGGTGCCGCGCCCGATGAGCCCGCGGTCACGCAGATCTGCCCTGGGTAAAGAACCGAGGGGTTGGTCATGACGATCAACCCAGGCAATCAACTCGGCATCGGAGGCCGCACGGTGGGCGGCCTCTTGATCGGAAACACTCATCGATCAGCCTTGGGACAGCAGCTGACGCAGGTCAATCACCGCCGCGTTGGCACGCGACAGGTAGTTGGCCATGACCAGCGAGTGGTTGGCGAAAATGCCGAACGGGCTGCCGTTGAGGATCATCGGGCTCCAGATCGGCTCTTGCGAGGCTTCCAGCTCACGAATGATCTGACGCACGCTGACGGTCGCGTTCTTCTTCGCCAGAACATCGGCGAAATCGACCTCGATCGCGCGCAGCAGATGCGACAGCGCCCAGGCCTGACCGCGTGCTTCGTAGAAGACGTTATCGATCTGCATCCATGGGGTTTCAACGATTTCTTCGTCAACCTGCGGCACTTCGCCCGGCTTGACCGTAACCGTGGATTGCGCCTCGGTTTTCAGGGTGCTGTTCAGTTTGACCCGACCCACACTGGCGGACAACCGCTGGGACAGAGAACCCAGTCGCGTGCCGACGTCGCCCAGCCAGTTATTCAAATTGTCGGCGCGGGTGTAGAACAGAGCGCCCTTTTGATTCGGGTCAGACAGGCGCGCCTGATAGCGGCTCAGCGCAGCGATACCGTCACGGTATTGAGACTCGCTCGAAGGCAGCACCCAGCTTTTGTTGTCGAAGTTGAACAACGGCTCGGCACGTGCCAGGTCGCCATCTTCGGCGGACTGTGACTGCGAGCGGGCGAAGTCTTTACGCAGGGCACGGCTCAGGTCGCGCACTTGGACCAGTACGCCATATTCCCAGCTCGGCATGTTGTCCATCCACAGGCCGGGCGGCGAGCGATCGTTGGAAATGTAACCGCCCGGCTTGTCCAGCAGAGTGGAGGCGACGGTTTTGAGGGTTTCGACGGTGGTGTAGCCCAGCACCATCTGCTTGCCTTCGCTTTGCGCGGCGGCCTGGGCTTGCTGCTGGACCGGAAACAGGGGCGGTTCGCTGCTCCACCAGATGCCGAGCACCACAGTGACCACCAGGTAGATACCCACCACGGCCCCGACGGCGCGACTGAACAACAGGCCGCCCCAATAACCGCGAGAACCGCGAGGCGCCTTGCCCATCGGTTTTTCGTCAACGCGTTCAGTTCCCGCGCTGCCCGAGCGCTTCTTCCAATCCAGCATGGCCTTGTCCTTTCAATCACGGAATTCACTGCTTCTGACCGCAACCTTACAGCAAGGTGCGTTTGGCAGGAATGCGATGGCAGGTGCAATTGTTGAGCAACTGAGTCGAGCGCCTTCCCGGCCGGCTTTAGCCGGGAGGAGGCGGATGCTGAGGCCATCAGGGTTACGCTTTATGGCACCTCATCCATTCTCTTACCGTCCGCAACTACGGGTGGTCTGCATGGCCTGAATCGAACCAACTGGTCCGTACACTCAAACGGGTTAAAAGCTGGAAATTTGACGGATAAAATCGTCAAAAATCACGAGAAAATGACTTGCGGCATCCTTAGCCGCAGAAAGTAGTGCTAGCATAGCGCCACCACTTATATCGGGGTTTCCCCTATAAAGAAGTCAGGACATGACCGAAGCAGAAGATCCGAGCCGCGACCGGCTCAGACACCACTTTGCCCAGCGCGTTATCCATCAGGCTCGTCAGATCCTTGAGGTGTGGCAGCGCCTGCAGCAAAGTGAATGGTCGGCAACGGACATGGCTGAACTCACCGAGGCCAACGAGCGGCTGCTGCGGTTTGCCGAACGCTTCGAGCAGGCCGAACACGTGCAACTCGCCACCGCGATTAACCTGGCATTGCTCGACGTCGAGGCCAATCGCGGTCGATTGAGCAGCGCCCTGATTACTGACCTCAACCGTCTGATGCAACGCTTGTCCCATGCAGGCCTCAGGCATGGCGACCGTCTTGAGCAAACCGCTCTGCCGCCCCTGCGCAAACCGATTTACATTGTGCTGGAGGACCATGAACGCGGCGAGCGTCTGGCCAAGCAACTGGAGTTCTTCGGTCTGAGCGCGCAGTCCCTCGCAAGCGTCGACACCTTCCACATGACGATGGCCGAGCGCTTGCCTGCCGCTGTCGTCATGGACGTCGACTTCGGTGGCGCAGGCCAGGGCCTGAAGCTCGCCACCCAGATGCAGGAAGGACTCGAGCAAAAACTCCCGCTGCTGTTTTTCAGCCATCACGAGACGGACACGCCCACGCGCCTCGCCGCCGTGCGCGCCGGTGGAGAGGAATTCCTGACCGGCACGCTCGAAGCGTCAAGCTTGCTGGAGAAGATCGAAATCCTGACCCGAGTCGCGCAGTACGAACCCTACAAGGTGCTGATCATCGACGATTCGCGCGCACAGGCGAAGCACACCGAACGCTTGCTGAACGGGGCCGGAATCGTCACCCGTACCCTGCTCGACCCCATCAAGACCATGGCTGAGCTGGCCGAATTTCAGCCTGACCTGATCATCCTCGACATGTACATGCCCGGCTGCACCGGCACCGAGCTGGCCAAAGTGATCCGCCACAATGATCGCTACGTCAGCGTCCCGATCATCTACCTCTCGGCTGAAGACGATCTGGATAAACAGCTGGACGCGATGAGCGAAGGCGGCGATGACTTTCTCACCAAACCCATCAAGCCTCGCCACCTGATCACCACCGTGCGCAATCGCGCGGCACGGGCGCGCAACCTCAAGGCGCGCATGATCCGCGACAGCCTGACCGGCCTGTATAACCACACGCACATCCTGCAATTGCTCGAAGATTGCAGCTTCCGCTCGCGACGAGAGAACAAGCCGCTGAGCTTCGCGATGCTGGACATCGACCATTTCAAGAAGGTCAACGACAGCCACGGCCACCCCATGGGCGACCGCGTGATCAAAAGCCTGGCGCTGTTCCTCAAGCAAAGACTGCGCAAGACCGACTACATCGGTCGCTATGGCGGTGAGGAGTTCGCCGTGGTCATGCCGGACACTGATCTCGCAGCGGCCCACGGCGTGCTAGACGAAATTCGCCAGCGCTTCGCCGAAATCCATTACCCCGCGGAGCCTGTGGACCTGTTCTGCACATTCAGCGCTGGGGTGGTAGAGATCACCGAGGACGACGACGCGCTGATGATGGCCTCGCAAGCAGACGAAGCGCTGTACCGCGCAAAAAAGGCAGGCCGCAACCAAGTGCACGGGCTAGAAGTACATGCAGCAGTGTCGCGCCACAGCAAACACACCCAGCCGGACAGCGTTTGACAGGTTGCGTCCTGCATCATTTTCAGACCGAAGTTCAGACCGAAGAACTCTAGCCCTCCCTGCACGCCCGCAGCCACTCCGCTATCATGCGCGGACTTCTGTGATGCGAGACCGCCATGCGCCGCCTGCTTTGTCTGTTACTGCTGATCTGTGCCCTGCCCGCCGTCGGCGCGAGCTTTCTGGAGAACAGATCGAGCACCACACTGGGCGGCGCAGCTGTCGACAACAGCAAGGATTTTCTGCCGGTGCGTCAGGCGTTTCAGTTGAACCTGAGCGACACCAGCCCAGAGTCCGTCAAGCTGCAGTTCGTCGCCACTGAAGGCTATTACCTGTATCGCCATCGCTTTCAGTTCCGCACCGAGCCCGCCGACATCGGCCTCGGCGCCGCGCAACTGCCAGACGGCGAAAAGAAGCACGATGAGTACTTTGGCGACGTTGAGGTCTATCACGGCATCCTCGACGTCACCCTGCCGCGCAAAACCGGAGACACGCGGCCCTTCACCCTTGTCGTCACCTATCAGGGCTGCGCGGACAAGGGCCTTTGCTACCCGCCGGAAACCGAGCGACTGAGCATCGGCGGCGCGGGCCCTGCAGCGTCCGATACCCCCCTTGCCGGGAATGTCACCCACGCCGAGTTCAGCTGGAAACAACTGGCGCTGTTTTTCCTCGCCGGCGTCGGCCTGACGTTCACGCCGTGCGTATTGCCGATGCTGCCGATCCTCTCCGGCGTGGTCCTGCGCGGGCAGATCGGCGGGTTGCGCGGGTTCTCTTTGGCCTTGGCCTACGTGCTGCCGATGGCGCTCTGCTTCGCGATCCTTGGCGCAGTGATGGGCATGTTCGGCGCCAGCCTCAATCTGCAGGCGCGATTGCAATCGGCGTGGGTGCTCGTGCCGTTCGCCGGTTTTTTCGCGCTGTTCGCCGTGGCCATGTTCGGTGCGTTCGAGCTGCGCCTGCCCCGCGCGCTCAATGACCGACTGGACCGCATCGCCGGCAATACCCAGGTCGGGTCTTTGTGGGGCGCGGCGGTTCTGGGCGTGGTTTCAAGCCTGCTGGTCTCGCCCTGTGTCTCGGCACCACTGGCCGGCGCGCTGCTTTATATAAGCGCCAGCGGCGATGCCCTGGGCGGGGCCTTGAAGCTGTTGGCTCTGGGCCTGGGCATGGGCGCGCCGCTGGTGCTGGTGGCGACGGGCGGGGCGGCGTGGCTGCCTAAAAGCGGGCCGTGGCTGGTGGCGGTCAAAAATGCCATCGGCGTGCTGTTGCTGGCCCTGGCCATCGGCTTGCTGAGCCGGGTGATTCCGGGGCAAGCCACGTTGCTGTTGATCGGGCTGCTGTGGGCCGGCGTCGCGATCTTTATGGGTGCGCTGGAGTTCGGCGAAAAGACCACGCGGGGCCGCCTCGCTCAATTGCTTGGCTTGTTCTTGCTGGTTTACGCCCTTGCCTGCTGGTACGGCGCTTTCAGCGGGCAGACCGATCCGCTGCGTCCGCTGGGTCAATCCCGGCTCGATTCGGGCCCTGCCCAACCGGCCTCGGAAAGCCGCTGGCAGACCGTGACCCAGGCCAGCGAGCTGGACCGGATCCTTGAAGCGTCCAAAAGCGCCGGCCAACCCGTGCTGGTCGACTGGTACGCCGACTGGTGCATCAGCTGCAAGGTTATCGAGCATGAGGTTCTGCCAGATCCAAAAGTCGTCAGCCAACTGGGGGCCTTCAAGCTGATCCGCTTCGACATGACGGACAGTAATGCCGAGCAACGCGCATTGCTCGATCGCTACAAACTGTTTGGCCCTCCCGCGCTGCTGTTTTTCGGAAAAAACGGCAATGAGCTGGAAAACGCACGTGTCGTCGGCGAAATCGACGTCGAAGCGTTCTCAGAGCGGCTTTCTAGAGCAAATGACCAAATCTAGCGCCATGGTCACAAACTTCGCGCGAACATCGGGCATCGTGCTGAATATTGTGGGTAACTGGACAGTCCATCGTACTTTCCGGCATAGTCGCTGCCCATCAGCGGCTCACTCTGTACGTGAGCGTCGAAAACGCGGACAACAAGGAACACTCGATGGCGACCTTTCTGGTTCTTCACGGACCTAACCTGAACCTGCTGGGGACCCGTGAACCGGGGATCTATGGCTCGATCACGTTGGCCGATATCAACCAGGATCTGGAACAGCGTGCGCGCAAAGCCGGTCACCACCTGATGTACCTGCAGAGCAACGCTGAGTACGAGCTGATCGATCGCATCCACGCTGCACGCGATGAAGGCGTGGACTTCATTCTGATCAATCCGGCTGCTTTTACGCACACAAGCGTCGCGATACGTGACGCGCTGCTGGGAGTGAGCATCCCATTCATCGAAGTGCACCTGTCAAACGTGCACAAGCGCGAACCTTTCCGCCATCACTCCTACTTTTCAGATGTTGCTGTAGGCGTGATCTGCGGCCTTGGCGCCAGCGGTTACCGACTGGCCCTGGAGGCCGCCCTGGAACAATTGGCCAAGCGTTCGGAGGCGTGAACGGCACAGTCCCGTACTGAGCCAGACCGCCGGAACCGGCTACCAAATCCCCCTGACCGTCCCTTGGGAGTTGATGATTAATGGATATCCGTAAAGTCAAGAAACTGATCGAACTGCTGGAAGAGTCCGGCATCGACGAACTGGAGATCCGTGAAGGCGAAGAATCCGTACGGATCAGCCGTCACAGCAAGACTCCAGCACAGCAGTACTACGCGCCTGCCCCGGTTGCCGCTCCGGCACCTGCCCCGGCTGCAGCCCCAGTGGCCGCAGCCGCCGAAGCACCCTCTGCTCCGAAGCTCAACGGCACTGTCGTCAAATCGCCAATGGTCGGCACCTTCTACCGCACTCCGGCGCCTGGCTCGCCAGCGTTCGTTGAAGTCGGCAAGACCGTCAAGAAAGGCGACACCATCTGCATCGTTGAAGCGATGAAAATGATGAACCACATCGAAGCTGAAGTCAGCGGCACGATCGAATCCATCCTGGTAGAAAACGGTCAGCCGGTTGAGTATGACCAGCCGCTGTTCACCATCGTTTGAACCGGGGAGAGCCTGCGATGTTGGAAAAAGTCCTGATCGCCAACCGCGGCGAAATCGCCTTGCGCATCTTGCGTGCCTGTAAAGAACTGGGCATCAAGACCGTCGCGGTCCATTCCACGGCAGACCGTGAGCTGATGCACCTTGGCCTGGCAGACGAAACTGTCTGTATCGGCCCGGCGCCAGCCAACCTGTCGTACCTGAACATTCCGGCCATTATTTCGGCTGCAGAGCTGACCGGCGCCACGGCGATTCACCCGGGCTACGGTTTCCTCGCGGAAAACGCAGACTTTGCCGAACAGGTCGAGAAATCCGGCTTCGCGTTCATCGGCCCTAAAGCCGAAACCATTCGCCTGATGGGCGACAAGGTTTCCGCCAAAGACGCCATGAAGCTTGCCAACGTGCCAACCGTTCCCGGTTCAGACGGCCCGCTGCCGGAAGACGAAGAGATCGCGCTGCGCATTGGCCGTGAAGTCGGCTACCCAGTGATCATCAAGGCCGCTGGCGGCGGTGGTGGTCGCGGCATGCGCGTGGTGCACAAGGAAGAAGACTTGATCGAAGCGGCCAAGCAGACCCGTGCTGAGGCGGCTGCGTGGTTCAGCAACCCGATGGTCTATCTCGAGAAGTACCTGACCAATCCACGTCACGTGGAAGTCCAGGTCATTTCCGACGGTCAGGGCCAGGCGATCCATCTGGGCGACCGCGACTGTTCGCTGCAGCGTCGTCACCAGAAGGTTCTGGAAGAAGCGCCTGCACCGTTCATCGACGAGCAAGCCCGCAAGGACGTGTTCGCGGCCTGTGTCAAAGCGTGCATCGACATCGGCTACCGTGGTGCTGGCACGTTCGAGTTCCTTTACGAGAACGGCCGTTTCTACTTCATCGAAATGAACACCCGTGTTCAGGTGGAGCACCCGGTTTCGGAAATGGTCACCGGTATCGACATCGTCAAGGAGATGCTCAGCATCGCCGCCGGCAACAAACTGTCGTACACCCAGGATGACGTGGTCATTACCGGGCATTCGCTGGAGTGCCGGATCAACGCAGAGGATCCGAAGACTTTTGTCCCGAGTCCGGGCCTGGTCAAGCACTTCCACGCGCCAGGCGGTAATGGCGTGCGTGTGGATTCGCACCTGTACAGCGGCTACAAGGTTCCGTCCAACTACGACTCGTTGATCGGCAAGCTGATCACCTGGGGCGCGACCCGCGAAGAAGCCATGGCGCGCATGCGTAACGCCCTGGATGAAATCGTGGTTGACGGGATCAAGACCAACATCCCGCTGCACCGTGATCTGACCCGTGATGAAGGCTTCTGCGAAGGCGGCGTCAACATCCACTACCTGGAACACAAACTGGCCGCTGACAAGCATTGATCTGCCAGTAAGTGCTACAGACCAACAAAGCCGCTCTCGAGCGGCTTTGTTGTTTTCGGGGCGTGCGATCTGGTTGTGGGGTGCGGCATTCAGTGGGACCGGCTTTAGCCGGGAAGAGGCCGGTCCGATCGCCATCAGGGTTGCGGTGTGAACACGGACGCCACAGATCGCGACACCCACTTTGTTGTTTCCCCACGAACCCCGTAAACTTGCCGGTCTTTCGTGGCCGTCGGCCGCATTTCAATTTTTCAACTCGAAGGTCACCCGCCATGCCTTGGCTGCAAGTCCGTCTCGCCATTAGCCCCGAACAAGCCGAAACCTACGAAGACGCCCTGCTCGAAGTCGGCGCCGTATCGGTGACGTTCATGGACGCTGAAGACCAGCCGATCTTCGAGCCAGAGCTGAACACCACGCCGCTGTGGTCGCACACGCACCTGCTGGCGCTGTTCGAAGCCGACACCGATGCCGATCACGTCCTCGCTCACCTGAGATTGCTCACCGACGCCGAGCTGCCGGAACACACCCATGAAGTGATCGAAGATCAGGACTGGGAACGCAGCTGGATGGACAACTTCAACCCGATGCGCTTCGGCCAGCGGTTGTGGATCGTGCCGAGCTGGCACGCCGCACCGGAGCCGGACGCCGTCAATCTGTTGCTCGACCCGGGCCTCGCATTCGGCACGGGTACTCATCCGACCACCGCGCTGTGCCTCGAGTGGCTCGACGGCCAGGACCTCGCCGGCTGCAACGTGCTGGACTTCGGCTGCGGCTCCGGCATTCTCGCCATCGCCGCACTGCTGCTGGGCGCTGAACAAGCCGTCGGCACCGACATCGACGTCCAGGCCCTGGAAGCGTCGCGCGACAATGCCGGCCGCAACAATGTCCCGGCCGAGAAATTCCCGCTGTATTTGCCTGAAGACCTGCCCCAGGTGCCGGCCGATGTGCTGGTGGCCAACATCCTCGCGGGCCCGCTGGTTGCTCTGGCGCCGCAGCTGGCGAGCCTGGTCAAACCCGGTGGCCGTCTGGCGCTGTCCGGTATCCTTGCCGAGCAAGGCGATGAAGTCGCTGCCGCGTACGCTGACACCTTCGAGCTGGACCCGATCGCCAACCGCGAGGGCTGGGTGCGGATCACCGGTCGTCGCCGCTGACAGCCAGTTGCCCTAAGATCCAACCATCAGGCGCTCTTTAACCCCGGATACCCGCATGACCGACAGCTTCGTCACTCAGTGCCCGCATTGCCAGACCAGTTTCCGCGTCAGTCACGCCCAGTTGAGCGTGGCCCGAGGCATGGTGCGCTGCGGCTCATGCCTGCAGGTGTTCAACGCCGCGAAGCAACTGCTGGAACAACGCGCCGATGCAACGCCGGAAACGCCCTCGCCTTCCGCGCCGAACATCGAAAGCGTGGAGAAGACGCCGGAAATCCTCGCGCCACAATCCCTCGTCGTGACACAGCCAGCGCCGTTGCCGGTCAAGCGTGAAGAGCGTGGGGTGGACCTGGACAGCCTTGATCTGGACGATCTCGATGTCGAGCTGGCCCGTCTCGAACAGCGCGAGATTCAGCTGCCCGAGTCTTTCGGGCGTGTCAGCAAGGCGCGCGATCACGACGAAGTCGAGTCCTTCAGCGCCCGACGCGATGAGCCTGACGTCGCGCAGGAGTCGTGGGCCCACGGCATGAGTCACGAGGATGTCGACCGATTGCCCGAGCTGCGCGCCGAAGTCGTCGAGGAACGCGAAGCGCATACCGACCACTCGATAGACGAAGGCCCGCTGGACGAGCCCATCAATCAGCAGGAACGCCATCGCACCGAGCCTTCATTCTCGCTGAGCCCGGACGATCTGGGCGACGAACCCGATCACCCCCACTCGCTCAAGCCTCACGCCGACCCCGACGATGAGCCGTCCTCGGAACGCTTCTCCGCTCTGGACACCCACGAGCATCAGGATCGCCTCAGCGCCCGTGACGATGATGATGGCGACGATGAGCCTCCGCACGCCGCTGCCGACAAGCGTGGCGGCCGCAACGAACCGGGCCTGCGGGACAGGGCGCTGGTCGACCTGACGGATGACCCGCTGCAGTTGTCCTGGCAGAAACCCAAGCCACGCTGGGGACGGCGTCTGCTGTGGATGCTATTGATCCTGGTTGGGCTGGGCGCACTGGCCGGCCAATACATTGCGTACCACTTCGAAGAGCTGGCGCGACAGGATCAATACCGCCCCATTTTTATGGAGCTGTGCCCGTCCCTCGGCTGCAAGGTCCCGTCCAAGGTTGATATCAAACTGCTCAAGAGCAGCAACCTTGTCGTGCGCAGCCACCCCGAGTTTCAGGGCGCGCTGGTCGTCGACGCGATCATCTATAACCGTGCGTCATTCTCCCAGCCGTTCCCGCTGCTCGAACTACGCTTTGCCGATGCGACGGGTCAACTCATCGCCAGCCGTCGATTCAAACCGGGCGAGTACCTGAGCGGCGAGCTGGCGGGCAAGGACGAAATGCCACCCCAGACGCCGATTCACATCGCACTGGACGTCCTCGACCCGGGCCCCAAGGCGGCGAACTACAGCCTGAGCTTCCGTTCGCCGGAGTGAAAACCCGGGCGTGGCGGGTTTGTCCGCACCGAAATGCAGCACCTTACAAGGGACGGGATGCCCGAAATCCGACGACACTTTTATGACAATCCCGGCCTAAACCTAACCGTTCGCGTTAAGAACGGAACTGTTCAGATTTTATCCAATTCAGCCTTTATCCAGTCATCGAGAGCGGGTATCATGCCCACCCTTTTTCATACTCTGGGTCCCGTCTGAATTGGCGCTGAAGCACTTTTCGGACCAGACCTCGTGATTCGGCCCCACAACAGGTCACCCTATGTCGGCGGTACGCATCGGCCCTTACACATTGCAAAACGGCTTGATTCTCGCCCCGATGGCGGGTGTCACCGACCAGCCCTTCCGACAACTCTGTCGCCAGCTCGGCGCAGGCCTGGTGGTCTCGGAAATGGTCACCAGCGACATGAGCCTCTGGAACAGCCGCAAGTCGCGGTTGCGCATGATTCACGAAGGCGATCCCGAGCCACGCTCGGTACAGATCGCTGGCGGGGACCCGCAGATGCTTGCGGACGCAGCACGCGCCAACGTCGAACTCGGCGCGCAGATCATCGACATCAACATGGGTTGCCCGGCAAAAAAGGTCTGCAACAAGGCCGCTGGCTCAGCGTTGTTGAAAGATGAACAGTTAGTGACCGAAATCCTGCACGCGGTGGTCGCGGCAGTCGAGGTACCGGTCACGCTGAAGATTCGCACCGGCTGGGACCGGGCGAACAAGAATGGTCTGACCGTCGCCAGAATTGCCGAACAAGCCGGCATTCAGGCGCTGGCGGTGCACGGGCGAACCCGTGCCGATCTCTACACCGGTGAAGCCGAGTACGACACCATCGCCGCCATCAAGCAGGCGGTGTCCATCCCGGTGTTTGCCAACGGCGACATCGATTCACCGGAAAAGGCCCGCTACGTCCTCGACGCAACCGGCGCCGACGGGCTGTTGATTGGCCGGGCCGCCCAGGGGCGCCCATGGATTTTTCGCGAGATAGAACACTACCTGCAGACCGGGGAAAAACTTCCAGGCCTGCCCGTCAGTGAAGTGGAACGCATTCTGCTAGAGCATCTGGCTGCGCTTCACACCTTCTATGGCGACGTGATGGGCGTGCGAATCGCCCGTAAACACGTCGGCTGGTACCTCGCAACGTTGCCGGGCGCCAAGGAGTTTCGCGCCCTTTTCAACCGTTTGGAAGATACAGAAGCACAGTGCGCCAACGTTCGGGAGTTCTTTTCCCAGCGCGATAAATCCCTCCCAGCAGGGAACGAAGAAGAGGTGGCCGCATGACGATGATGACTGAGACTTTAGTGAGTGGAACAACACCCGTGAGCGACAACGTCAATTTGAAACAACACCTCAATACGCCGAGCGAAGAGGGTCAGACCCTGCGCGGAAGCGTCGAGAAGGCGTTGCACAACTACTTCGCTCATCTGGAAGGTGCGGCCGTCACTGATGTCTACAACCTGGTGCTCTCGGAAGTCGAGGCGCCGTTGCTCGAGTGCGTGATGAACTACGTCAAGGGCAACCAGACCAAGGCCTCCGAGATGCTGGGGCTGAATCGCGGCACCCTGCGCAAGAAACTCAAGCAGTACGACCTGCTGTAAGCATCCGAAAAACAAGCGACCTCACCTCAATGCGGTCGTTTTTTTTGCAAAATTCTTTTGCTTTTGATGGAAGTTGAGATGACCGACCAGACGACCCGCCTGCCGATCCGCCGCGCCTTGATCAGCGTATCCGACAAGACCGGTATCCTTGAATTTGCGCGTGAACTCCAAGCCCTCGGTGTCGAGATCCTCTCCACCGGTGGTACGTTCAAGCTGCTCAAGGACAACGGCGTTGCAGCGGTAGAAGTCGCCGACTACACCGGCTTCGCTGAAATGATGGATGGCCGGGTCAAGACACTGCACCCGAAAATCCACGGCGGCATCCTGGGTCGTCGCGGCATCGACGACGCCATCATGAGCGAACATGGCATCAAGCCGATCGACCTGGTCGCCGTGAATCTCTATCCGTTCGAAGCCACCGTTTCCAAGCCGGGCTGCGACCTGCCGACCGCCATCGAGAACATCGATATCGGCGGCCCGACCATGGTTCGCTCCGCCGCTAAAAACCATAAAGACGTCGCCATCGTCGTCAACGCCAGCGATTACACGAACGTGCTGGAAAGCCTCAAGGCCGGCGGCCTGACTTACGCGCAGCGCTTCGACCTGATGCTCAAGGCTTTCGAGCACACTGCGGCCTACGACGGCATGATCGCCAACTACCTGGGCAGCGTTGACCAGTCCGCTGACACCCTGAGCACCGAAGGCCGCAGCGCATTCCCGCGCACCTTCAACAGCCAGTTCATCAAAGCGCAGGAAATGCGCTACGGCGAGAACCCGCACCAGAGCGCGGCGTTCTACGTTGAAGCCAAGCCTGCCGAAGTCGGTATTGCGACCGCCACCCAACTGCAAGGCAAAGAGCTTTCCTACAACAACGTCGCCGATACCGACGCGGCGCTTGAGTGCGTGAAGAGCTTCGTCAAGCCTGCCTGCGTGATCGTCAAGCACGCCAACCCGTGCGGCGTTGCAGTAAGCCTGGATACAGAAGGCGGCATTCGTCAGGCCTACGAGCTGGCCTATGCCACCGATAGCGAATCGGCGTTCGGCGGCATCATCGCCTTCAACCGTGAGCTGGATGCCGAGACGGCCAAGGCTATCGTCGAGCGCCAGTTCGTCGAAGTGATCATCGCCCCGAGCGTCAGCGCTGAAGCCCAGGCCATCATCGCCAGCAAAGCCAACGTGCGCTTGTTGACCAGCGGCCAGTGGGACGCAGAGCGCGCGCCGGCCTGGGATTACAAGCGAGTCAACGGCGGCTTGCTGGTGCAGAGCCGCGACATCGGCATGATCGGCGCAGACGACTTGAAAGTGGTCACCCAACGCGCGCCGACCGAGCAGGAAGTTCACGACCTGATCTTCGCCTGGAAGGTCGCCAAGTACGTCAAGTCCAACGCCATCGTTTACGCCAAGAACCGGCAGACCATCGGCGTCGGCGCAGGCCAGATGAGCCGGGTGAACTCTGCCCGCATCGCGGCGATCAAGGCCGAACACGCCGGTTTGCAGGTGCAGGGCGCTGTCATGGCCTCCGATGCGTTCTTCCCGTTCAGGGACGGCATCGACAACGCGGCCAAGGTTGGCATCACGGCAGTGATCCAGCCAGGCGGCTCGATGCGTGACGCCGAAGTGATTGCAGCAGCGGACGAAGCGGGTATCGCGATGGTATTCACCGGCATGCGCCATTTCCGTCACTGATACGGTTTACGCTGCTGGCTATTGTAGGACCGGCTTCAGCCGGGAAAGCGGAATGACTGACCCGACATATGTGTCGGATGTACTGCCTTCTTCCCGGCTAAAGCCGGTCCCACAGTCTGCGTTCGCCGTCCCACACTGTTTGCGTTCGGATTTTTACGCGTCGTCGATATAGAGGTTTTGGAAATGAATGTTTTGATCATTGGCAGCGGTGGCCGTGAACACGCTCTGGCCTGGAAAGTCGCGCAGGACGCTCGTGTCGAGAAAGTCTTCGTCGCTCCCGGCAATGCCGGCACCGCCACTGAAGCCAAGTGTGAAAACGTCGCCATCGACGTGCTGGCGCTGGAGCAACTGGCTGACTTCGCCGAGAAGAACGTCGCGCTGACCATCGTCGGCCCGGAAGTGCCGTTGGTCGCCGGTGTTGTCGACCTGTTCCGCGCCCGTGGCCTGAAGTGCTTCGGCCCGACCAAGGACGCCGCACAGCTGGAAGGCTCCAAGGCATTCACCAAGGACTTCCTCGCGCGCCACAACATTCCCTCTGCCGACTACCAGAACTTCACTGAAATCGAACCGGCGCTGGCGTACCTGCAAGAGAAAGGTGCACCGATCGTCATCAAGGCCGACGGCCTGGCGGCGGGCAAAGGCGTGATCGTCGCGATGACCCTCGCAGAAGCAGAAGACGCCGTGCGCGACATGCTGGCCGGCAATGCTTTCGGCGACGCCGGTTCGCGCGTGGTGATCGAGGAATTCCTCGACGGCGAAGAAGCCAGCTTCATCGTCATGGTCGACGGCAAGAACGTACTGCCCATGGCCACCAGTCAAGACCACAAACGCGTCGGCGATGGCGACAGCGGCCCGAACACCGGCGGCATGGGTGCGTATTCCCCGGCCCCGGTGGTCACCGCCGAGGTTCACCAGCGCGTGATGGATCAAGTCATATGGCCGACCGTCCGGGGCATGGCCGCCGAGGGGAACATTTACACCGGTTTCCTCTATGCTGGTCTGATGATCGACAAGGCTGGCAATCCGAAAGTCATCGAATTCAACTGCCGTTTTGGCGATCCGGAAACCCAGCCTGTCATGCTGCGCCTGCAGTCGAGCCTGGTGACCCTGGTTGAAGCCGCTCTGGCGCAAACGCTGGATACGGTGGATGCTCAGTGGGACCCGCGTCCGAGTCTGGGAATCGTGCTGGCAGCCGGCGGCTATCCGGCCGACTACGCCAAGGGCGACGAGATTCACGGGCTGGACGCTGCGGCCGCGTTGCCGGGCAAAGTGTTCCACGCTGGCACTGCGTTGCAGGATGGCCGTATCGTGACCTCCGGCGGTCGCGTGCTGTGCGCGACAGCGCTGGGCGACAGCGTTGGCGATGCGCAGAAACAAGCGTACGAGCTGGCTGCAAAGATTGACTGGAAAGGTTGTTTCTACCGCACGGACATCGGCTATCGCGCCATTGCCCGGGAACGCGGCGAAGATCTGGCGTGAGCCTCGGCCCGATCGGCGATTCCTCGTTGAGTCGCTGATCGGGCATCCGGTGCCCCAGAGTTAAACAGGCTTCATTCACGAAGGGATTTCGCCGTGCGCTGGCTCAGGATTGCCACTCGTTTGACCGTCACATTGCTGACCCTGCTCTGTATAACTTCGGCGGCCGCCGAGGTCGGTGCAGGCTGGTCAACCCTTGTCGACGATCAGGCAAACCTGAACCTCAGCGACATTCGCTCCCCCCATTACGAATCCCAATTCAGCCCGGTCGAACTCGACAAGGTGCGCGCGACCAATCGCGACGCCGCGCTGTGGCTGCACTACCGCCTGCCCCCGGCCACCCATGAACAACTGGTGCGGATCTTCGCGCCTGACCTGGCGACGGTCGACATGTACGTGCTCGACGGCGACAGCCTGATCGATCATTCGCGCTCCGGTAACCGGGTGCCGCGCGAAGCCCAACCCCTGCCGTCACTGGATTTCCTGCTGCCGGTGCCCCACAGCGACAAGCCGCTCGACCTGTATTTGCGCCTCAAGTCCGAGCAGGAGCTGCGCCCTAACATCACGCTGCAGTCCGCCGTCACCAGCGCCGCCGACGAGCGCCGCCCCCTGCTGCTCGGCCTGTTCTTCGGCTCGCTGGCCATGCTGATCGTGCAGAACCTCACGCGCTTCGCCCAGTCTCGCTCGATCAGCAGCTTGTGGCTGGCAGCGTGCGAGGCGTTTCTGGGGCTGAGTGCGCTGTTGCTGCTCAACCTTCAGGCGCCGTGGCTGCCGCGCTGGCATCTGGCGCAGACGCCGAGCGCTCACCTCGCCCTGCTCCTCGCCGCCGCGACCGGGCTGATGTACACCTACTGTTTCTTCGTTCAGCGCGGCGTCGAGATGCTCAATCGGCTGCTGATGGGCGTGCTGCTGGTGGTGGGCTTTGGTGCGCTCCTGGTGCTGTTCGTTGACACCCTGCCGCTGAACATCATGACGTTCCTGCTGGTGGCATTGACCACGGTCAGCATCACCCTCGTGTCGATCTACCACCTGCAGAAGGGCTACTCCCCTGCCCGGCCGTTCGTGATCGCCATGATCGCGTTCAATCTCGGCAACCTCGTGGTACTGCCGGCCATGCTCTGGCTGACGAGTATTCCCGCGCAGACGCTGATCATCGGGGTGCTGGCGGTGTTTTGCCTGTGCGGCCTGCTGATGAGCATCGCCCTGAGCGAGCGTCATCGCAGCATCACTGAAGACAACTTCAGCATCAGCCGCGAACTCGCCGCCAGCACAGCGGAGATCAACGCCAAGGCCGAGTTTCTGGCGAAGATCAGCCACGAGATCCGCACCCCCATGAACGGCGTTCTGGGGATGACCGAGCTGCTGCTGGGCACGCCGCTGTCGGTCAAGCAGCGCGATTACGTGCAGACCATCCACAGTGCCGGCAACGAACTGCTGACCCTGATCAACGAGATCCTCGACATCACCAAGCTGGAGTCCGGTCAGATCGAGCTGGACGACGTGCAGTTCGATCTCAATGCGATGATCGAGGACTGCCTGAGCATCTTCCGCGCCAAGGCCGAACAGCAAAGTGTCGAGCTGATCAGCTTCATTCAGCCCCAGGTGCCGCGCGTCATCAGCGGTGACCCGACACGCCTGCGACAGACGCTGCTCAGCTTGCTGGAGAACGCCTTAAAGAAGACCGACGAGGGCGAGATCCTGTTGGTCGTCGCCCTCGACTCCCGCGGCGGCAAGCCACGACTGCGCATCGCCGTTCAGGACAGCGGCACGCCGCTGACGCCCAACGAGCGCGACGCGCTGCTGCACGCTGAACTGCATAGCAAGAATTTCCTGGCGGCCAGCAAGGTGGGCGGTCACCTGGGGCTGGTCATCGCCCGGCAGCTCATTCTGTTGATGAGCGGCGAGTTCGGCATTCAGAGCGGCACCAATCAGGGCAGCACGCTGTGGCTGAGTCTGCCCCTTGATGCACAACGACTGGAGCAGCCCCCCGCCGATCTGGACAGCCCGCTCAAAGGCGCGCGGGTTCTGGTGGTCGACGACAACGATACCTGCCGCAAGGTGCTGGTCCAGCAGTGCAGCGCGTGGGGGCTCAACGTCAGCGCCGTGCCATCGGGCAAAGAGGCGCTGGCGCTGCTGCGCACCAAGGCTCACCTGCGCGACTATTTCGATATCGTCCTGCTCGACCAGAACATGCCCGGCATGACCGGCATGCAACTGGCCGCCAAGATCAAGGAAGACCCGAGCCTGAACCACGACATTCTGTTGATCATGCTCACCGGCATCAGCAACGCGCCGAGCAAGATCATCGCGCGCAATGCCGGGGTTAAACGCATCCTCGCCAAACCGGTCGCCGGGTACACGCTGAAGACCACGCTGGCGGACGAGCTCAATCAGCGCAACATAGGCAATGCGCCCTTTTCTGCAGTCCCCGGGGCGATCGGCGACATCGACGTGCCCAGCGACTTCCGCATTCTGGTTGCCGAAGACAACAGCATTTCCACCAAGGTCATTCGTGGCATGCTCGGCAAGCTCAACCTGCAGCCGGACACTGCCAGCAATGGCGAAGAGGCGCTGCTGGCGATGAAGACCCGGCGCTATGACCTGGTGCTGATGGACTGCGAAATGCCGATCCTCGACGGGTTCTCGGCGACGCAGCAGTTCCGCGCCTGGGAAACCGGAAACCAGCGCATTCGCACCCCTGTGGTGGCATTGACCGCGCACATTCTGGCGGAGCACAAGGATCGCGCGCGGCAGTCCGGCATGGACGGGCACATGTCCAAGCCGGTAGAGATGTCGCAGTTACGCGATCTGGTCGAATACTGGGTGGAGCAACGTGCCCGGGATGACGCGACCCGCGCCACCCGCGGCGAAGACCGTTACGAGCAAAACTGACCGCCAGGTGGCCGTTACGGGCTGATAGACTTGGCGCCGTCCCAGTCTGCCGCCATGAGCTCAAACCATGCTTCACGTGCTGTTCAGCGTTTACCTGAAGATGCTGGTGCTCTATAGCCCGTTCTTCGTCCTGTCCTGTTTCATTTCCCTGAGCCGCGGTTATTCGCGCAAGGAACGCCGACGCCTGGCGTGGAAGATCGCCTTCGCGACGCTGGTGTCCAGCGTCTTGCTGTACTTGTTCGGGCGGGTGATTTTCGGGGTGTTCGGCATTACCGCTGACGCTTTCCGTATCGGTGCCGGCAGCGTGCTGTTCATCTCCGCGCTGGCCATGGCGCAGGGCAAATCCGGCGTGCAGACCGACAACGTCCAGCAGGACGTTGCGATTGTGCCGCTGACCATCCCCATCACCGTCGGCCCCGGCACCATCGGCGCACTGCTTGTAATGGGCATCAGCCAGCCGCACTGGGATGACAAACTCACGGCCATCGTCAGCATCGCGCTGGCCAGCCTGACCGTCGGCGTCATCCTTTATCTGTCCAACAGCATCGAGCGGATTCTCGGCGATCAAGGCCTGCAGATTGTCAGCCGCCTGATGGGGTTGTTTGTGTGCGCGCTCGCCGCCCAGATCATTTTCACGGGCATCAAGGGCTACCTGCTGACCTGATGGGCGCTCAGATCGCAAAGGTCTGAATCGCCCGTGCGCCATGGCCGTCCAGCTCCCTGGCAACGGCATCTCGGTGTCTGGCGTAGTCGGTGCGGTCAAAACGGTAGACCCCTCCGGTGATGCGCAATGTCAGCTCACTGCGTGATTCAGACCAGAAGTCGAAATCCCTCGTCTCGACGTTGCCGGTCATCTGGATGCCGCACAGCAGCACCATCACATTCCCCGAAGGGTCCGCCACGCACGGAATGACCTGAAAGCCGGCGATGACGCTGCTGGCGTTGATGCTCTCAAAAAAATGCGTCGCATAACGATGGATGCGCATGGACTGAAGCGACGCCTTCGCCTGTCGCGCCAACCGAGCGGAGCCGCGTGATTCGATAACACTGAAGCTGATTTCCTCCAGTTCCGACGCGCTCCCGATCACCATTGGTTCATGAATGATCGGGCTCAGTTTCCTGAAACTTCGTTGCTCCAGTGCCGTGCCATACCGGTATGCCCAGTAGGTGAAATGTTCATCCCGACTGACCTTACCCGCCACTCGCTCGGCTCGCAGCAGGCAGTCGAACAAGTCCTCGCGATCCTGCCTCTTGATGCCGGCGGACAGTGAGACCAGACCATTGCCGACTACCGCGCCTGTCGCGCTCATGCGTCAGCTCCCGCCAACGCGCACACCAGGCTGGGGCGACGACCCTCCAGCGCCTGGCTGACGTTTTTGCGCAGGGGCGTGTAGACCAGGTCCATGAGTCGCAGGGAATAGAAGCGCAGATCGATATTGCCGACGATATCGTGGGGCTGCAGCGTCTCGAACACAAAGTCGTCTTTCAGCGCAGTTCGGTGCGTGAAGCTCACGAGCGCAACGGACAGCCCTGCGTTCAGGTTCAGAAAGCCGAACTGCAGCACCACCTTCTGGCCTTTTTGCACGTCGCTTGTATCCCTCGGCACTAAGGGCCCGAGCGCCTGGCGGGCCAACAGGTCGACTGCTGGCTGATTGGGTCGGCTGGAAACAGAACGCCAGAGGGCCGACTCACTGTCAGACAGCATGTCGTTGGGCATGAAAATCGGCCACTTGCTCTTCAACCATCCCCACACCGAGCCGGGCCCGAGTTCCAGCGCCGGGCAACTCAACGTCTCATGGGTGTTCAGCGCCCAGCCGAAACGGATGAAAGCAGCGAGCCATGTGTCGTTCCAGGCAGAGGTGGAGGTAAAGCGAGCGTGTTTCTTGGTCGCCGCAAGCTGCGTGTACAGCACGCAATCGGCGGCGTCACTTTTCTCTAAGTCAGTACAGGCACTGTGCGTGAACAGCAGGCACCCTGCGCTGACCTGCGTTTCGATCATTCCCTGATGCATGGGCACATCTCCTTGAGAAGGAGGCGACGGGCGCCTCCCCCTATCTGATTAGATCTGGAATTCCTCGATGGCGGCTGAGGCGCTCTTGTTCAAACGCTGCTGGATCTGTGTACGCAGTGCCGCATAGACGCGTGTGTTCAACACCAGATGGTTCTCACCCCGGAAAGCTTGCACTTCAGCACTGTTCCATTCCCAAAAGAGGACGTTGGTGACAGCCGAATCGGTGGAGAAATTCACCGCACCCATCGCCAGGTTGACAGTGCCGTCGCTGGATTCAGTACAAGCGCCGATGCGGAAATTCGCGCCACGGTGGGTCTTGGTCTGACGCTCGAAAATTCGCAGCGGTTTTTCCTGGGCTTTCAGCGCGGCGACGGCATCACCGGCGACCTTCAGCATGGCGACGGACGCAGGCCCGGGCAGTGCGGCGGCGGCGATAGCGGAAGAGATGATCTCCAGCCCTGCTTGCTCCATGCTGAATCGACGGTGCGTCGAGTAATAGCGGCTGTACCTCCAATTGGTGGAAAACCAGCCCAGCGTCGTCAACACCTTGTTGTATTGCTGGTACCACTGCTCGCTCTGCTTCTCCGGGTTGAACGCTTTGTTGGCGACGAGCGTGGCGAACAGAAGGGAGTCAATGACGTCGTCTTTGTTCTGCCGCGAAACGCCTTCGGCGAAGGCCAGTAGGTTGCCCGCCGCAACGGCCCCTTGGCTTGGGTCGTCCGGGAGATCCGGAACAGCGTTATCCATTGCGGAGAAGTGCTCGATCAACGAGTGGGTGCAGTTGGCCATCTGGCACTGGTCGATGAAAGCACTGCGTTCGGCGTCGGTCATGCTTGTTTCATGTTTCATTCGTTAATCCTTTAACTGGCAGGTAAGTCCGTCGTGGACACCTCCGAGATTAACGAACATTGCCCGCCGCGCCACCCAAGGGTTGGTAGCCGGGTTCGGCACATTCAGGCAACTATTCCTACAAAGCGACGGCACCGCTACTGGCCATGGGGAGAGCTAAACATCAAGCAAAGCAAGCGGTTGGCAGCAGCTTCGCGCAAGGCAACGGCAGTGGACGACGCGCCCAGTCGTCCACCGGCTGGCGTTTCTACAGGCGGCTGGATAGGTTTCGCCATCGACCGGCTGATAGGCCTGCGTCAGCTATGAGACAAATCCCACAGCGCAAACCGAACAGTCAGTCACGCCGGCTTGGCACCATACCAACGCGGCGTGTAGACCCACGGCTGGCCATTGGCGCGAGGGAATACGCAGGTCAGCGACGACCCCACCAGCACCATTGTGCGCATGTCGACTTGCTCCGGCGTCAGCTCGCCGAGGGTGATGACCCGTAACGTCTGGGCGGGCCGGCCGATGTCGCGTCCCAGGGTCACCGGGGTGTCAGGGCCTCGATGCTGGCGGACGATTTCCAGGGCGCGCCCTAACTGCCAGGGCCGGGAGCGCGAAATCGGGTTGTAGAACGCCAGCGCCAGATCGGCCTGGCAGGCAAGGTCCAGCCGCTTCTCGATGATCTCCCACGGCTTGAGGTTGTCCGACAGGGACATGACGCAGAAGTCGTGGCCCAACGGGGCACCCGCCAGCGCGGCGGTTGCCAGCGAAGCCGACACGCCCGGCAGGATGTGCAGATCCACCCGGTGCCAGTCGGGATTGTCCGACTCATGCAGCGCTTCCAGCACCGCCGCCGCCATGGCGAAGACGCCGGGATCACCCGAAGAAACCACTACCACCGAGCGCCCTTCAGCGGCCAGCTCGAATGCGTGCCGGGCGCGCAGCATTTCTTCGCGGTTGTCGGTGCAGTGCAGCACTTGGTCGGCGCGGAACGGCCCGGCCATGCGCACGTAAGTCTCGTAGCCCAGCACATCGTTGGCGCGCGCCAGCTCGGCTTTAACGGCGGGAATCATGAAGTCGGTAGCGCCCGGGCCGAGGCCGATCACCGCCAGCCGCCCCCGTGCACAGCCAATCTCCTGCACCTCCAGCGGCTGCGGCGCGACAGCAATGGCGATGCCCGCCGCCGGGGTGAGCGGTGGCAACAGTTGTGGCAACACCTGCTGGGTCATTTCCGCAGGGGTACCGGCGGCGGTGAAACGCAACGGTACGCCCAGTGATTCGGCAGCCGCGTGCAGCGCCGGACTGGCCATCTCGGCCTTGCTGGCCAGTAAACAACCCAGCGCCTGCACGGCAATGCGCGAATCGTGGAGCGCGCTTTTTACCGCCTCGGCGGGATCGGCCAGATCACCGCTCAGCGCCACCAGCACATTGCGCGGGTAGATCAGCAGCTCGTGATCGCTGGGCTCGCGCTCGGCGTAACCCACGTGGATCGCCAGCTGCGCCTGATCATCCTCAGGCAACTGGGCCTGGGCCAACCAGGGCGCCGCGCCCTCGACACGCACGCTTTCGCCCGACAGCAAGTCGCTGACGAAGCGCTTGCCCAGCTCCAGGTCGCCGAGCGCGTAACCGGCTGGAGGGTTAAGCAGGCAGGTGCCGAAGCGCAACTCGCCACTGGTGGTGATAGCTGCTGCGGTGTTCAGCGCGGCGGCCACTTCCCGGGCCATGACGTTGACGCCACCCAGTCCGCCCAGCAGCGGCACTACTGCGCTGCCATCCTCGGCAACGGCGAGCACCGGCGGCTCGACGCCCTTCTCCAGCAACACCGGCGCCAACGTGCGAATGACGATGCCCGCTGCGCACAGCGCGATGATCGGCGTGTCTTGCTGATACAGCTGACGCAGTGTCGCGCCAAACTCCGAGTAGCTGCGGTCGGCCTCTTCGACGCGCCCGGCCAGCCCGTAAATCAGCGATTGGGGGTACAGCTGCTGGATACGTCGCGCCGTCGCCAGCGCGCCTTTGCCCAGGATGACAATCGCCGGAGCCTTGATGCTGGTCGTGACCATCAGCCTTGCCACCGTTCGCCGGGGACAATGATCAGCGAGAAATACGGCGACGACATTGGGTCAACCTCGGCCAGCGGCACGATCTTCTGATTGGCCATGGTCGCGCGCTCAACGTACAGCGCGCGCTCCGCCAAGCCGGTTTCCATCAGCACCTGGCGCACTTTCGGCAGGTTGCGCCCCAGCTTCATGATCACCGCAGCGTCGGCATCCTGAAGCTTGCGTTTGAGTTCCTCGGCGGACAACACGCCAGACAGCACCGACAGGCTCTGATTGCGGTACACCAGCGGCGCACCCAGCACCGACGCGCCGCCGAGCATCGAGCAGACACCGGGAATCACTTCGGCTTCGTAGCGATCGGACAGACGATCGTGGAGGTACATGTAAGACCCGTAGAACATCGGGTCGCCTTCGCAGATCACCGCCACGTCGCGTCCGGCGTCCAGATGCGCCGCCACATCGGCGCTGCTGCGGTCGTAGAAATCGCTGATCACTTGCTCGTAAGACAGGTGAACGGGCAAAGCCTCGGTGGTCACCGGGTACACCAGCGGCATCAGCGTCTGAGCCTGCTGCAGATGGCCTTCGATGATGCCGAACGCGTTGCCCTTCTTGCCCTTGGCGACGAAGTACGCGACCACCGGCGACTCGCGCAGCAGGCGCAGCGCCTTGACGGTAATGAGTTCCGGATCACCCGGCCCCACGCCCAGGCCAATCAGACGACCGCGGGGTGCCATCATTCGATCTCCGTGGCGAGTGAGTTGACCGCCGCCGCCGCCATGGCACTGCCGCCGCGACGGCCCTGCATGATCACGTAAGGCACGCCGCGACTGTCGGCAGCCAGCATGTCCTTGGATTCAGCGGCGCCGACGAAGCCCACCGGGAAACCCAGGATCAACGCGGGTTTCGGAGCGCCGGCGTCGAGCATTTCCAGCAGATAGAACAGCGCGGTCGGCGCGTTGCCGATCACCACAACCGCGCCTTCCAGATGCGGGCGCCACAGCTCCAGCGCAGCGGCCGAGCGAGTGTTGCCCAGCTCCCGCGCCATCTCGGGCACGCGTTCGTTCTTCAGGGTGCAGATCACTGGGTTGTTGGCGGGCAGGCGAGTGCGCGTGACGCCTTCGGCGACCATGTGTGCGTCACACAGAATCGGCGCACCGGCGGCCAGCGCGCGGCGACCTGCCGTGCCCGCGCCGGGCGAAAAACGCAGCCCTTCGACCGCATCGACCATGCCGCAGGCATGAATCACCCGTACGGCGAGTTTTTCCAGGTCGGCCGGGATGGAATCGAGCCGGGCTTCGGCACGAATGATCGCGAAGGAGTTGCGGTAGATCTCCTGGCCGTCGCGGATGTAATCAATCATTGGTGTTGCTCCGTGAGTCGGCGCTCAACAACGCGCCGACTGCTTCAATAGTGAGGTCACGTGCATGCAGATCGCCGAACCCGGCCTTTTCTGCATGACGAAAATAAAGGTCGTAACGACCGGGCGACGCTGCCAGCAGGGTCACCGGTGCCACATGGGCAGCAGCGCACGAGCGCGCGCAGCCGGACAGGTGCACCGCGCGGCTGATGGCGTTTTCTTGCAGCAATGCGGCCAGACGCAGCCCGTCGGCCTTGGTGTCAGCCAGCCCTTTAGCGCAGGCAGCGGAGCCGGTGCAGGCGACGATTTTCGACAGTGCTTGAGCGGCATCGACGAGCAGGCCCGCCCGACCCAAGCCATCCACTGCGAGCGCTGACTTTTCCGCCGGGACATTGCGCAGCGTCAGGCTTTGCCACGGTGTCATGCACAGCTGGCCGTCGCCACACGCAATCGCCAATCGCGCGGCTTCACGCAACATGGACGGCCGCAACCGCCCCAACGGCACGCCTGCGCCCACGGCCACCACGCCGGCTGTTGCCTGGGCGTACGTGCCGATGTGCGCAAAAGAGCGGATCGGTTCGCGCCGCCAGCTGGTTACTTTTTGATCAACTACGAATGGCTGCGGCAAACGCGCGGCGACGTGTTCGAGGAATCGGTGCACGGGCGTTTCTTTCAGCAGATCGCGCATGCGCGCCTGATCGGGCCGAGCGAGATCCAGAAAGGTTTCCAGCACCGCGACCACCCATGCGTGCGCTGCTTCCGGCGCCACTGCAGCCACCGGTGAGTCGGTCGCGGGACAGCCCGCCAGCCCGAAACCCAGCAGCGTCCGGCCATCGACCTGCAACGCTGACAGCCAGACGTCATGGGGATGCTCGAGCATCGCCAACCCCTCGCCGCCGTCCAGCGACAAGGCAAATTTGGGCGACAGCTCATGGAAACGCGGGTGGTGCTCAAGGGTATGCAGGATCTGCCCGGCCAGCGGACGCACGTCCAGCAGTTGCTGCGGATCGATGCCTGCGGTCGGGCTGAGCATCAGGTTGCGTACGTCGTCACTGGCCGGATTGCTTGGCCCCAGACCGGCATCGAGCAGGCAGGCGATCAGCCCGTCATGGTTGGCGCCTATACCGCGAATCTGCAGATTGCCGCGATTGGTCGCCTCGATCACACCGCCGGCGAACCCCTCGGCAGCATCCGCCACGGCCAGCGCCTGATCCGCTGAAAGCACCCCGCCCGGCAGCTTGATCCGGCAGATACCGCCATCCAGCGCCGGGACGATACGCAGCAACCCCGGGCAAGCCGAGGGGCGAATGGGCGTAGCGGAGGGGCGAGCGGACAACGGCTCGGTCAATGGATCACCTGGTGCGAATGGGCGGACGCAAAGAGAAACGAAAAGTTACAGGGGCCGTATTATGCCTGCTTTGGCCGCTGCCATGAAAAGACGCTCTGTCGGATTCACAAAGCCATACGAACCGGCCCCGTCGGCGCGGTATCATGCCGGCCACTTTCACAGGCCGAGCAGGCGGGCCTGTTGCACGCAATCGGGTTGAGGGCAATTCATGTCACCGTGGCTGACAGTCGTGGGAATCGGTGAGGACGGCTATAAAGGTCTGGGCCGAAACGCTCGGCACGCGCTGCTGCAGGCGCGGCAGGTGTTCGGCGGCCCGCGGCAGCTGGCCTTGCTGCCGCCGTGCATTCAGGCCGAGCAGCGCCAGTGGCCCAGCCCGTTTTCCCTGAGCCCGGTGCTGGAGCAGCGTGGCGACCCGATCTGCGTGCTGGCCAGCGGCGACCCCATGCTGTTCGGCGTCGGCGCGAGCCTGTCGAAACACGTCCCCTTCGCTGAGATGCGGGTGATTCCAGCGCCGTCTTCTTATTCGCTGGCGGCGGCCCGTCTGGGTTGGGCGTTGCAGGACGTGGTGACGCTGTCAGTCGTCGCCCGCCCGGCCGCGGCCTTGAATGCTCACCTGCAACACGGCCTGCGGCTGCTGGTGCTGAGCAACGACGGCTCCAGCCCGGCGGCCATCGCGGCGCAGCTCCGCGAACGCGGGTTTGGCCCGAGCCGCATGATGGTGCTCGAACACTTGGGCGGCAGCGCCGAGCGACAGATCGAAGGCACCGCCGGTGAGTGGAACGCCACGGACATCGCGGCGCTGAACCTGGTCGCCATCGAATGCCGCGCCCAGCCTGATGCATTGCGTCTTTCGCCGCTGGGCGGTCTGCCGGACGAGGCATTTCGGCATGACGGTCAGCTCACCAAGCGCGACGTGCGGGCCATCACCCTGGCAAGGCTCGCCCCCGTTCCCGGTGAACTGCTGTGGGACGTGGGCGCAGGCTGCGGCTCCATCGGCATCGAGTGGATGCGCGCGCACCCGACCTGCCGCGCCATCGCCGTCGAGGCGGATGAGGGACGGCAACAACTGATCGAACTCAACCGCGATGCGCTGGGTGTGCCAGGCCTGCAACTGATTCGCGGACGTGCGCCCGATGCGCTGGAAGGCCTTGAACAACCGGACGCGATCTTCATCGGCGGCGGCGTAACGCGCGAGGGTGTGCTGCACGCGTGCTGGGAAAACCTGCGCTCCGGCGGCCGTTTAGTGGCCAATGCCGTCACGCTGCAAAGCGAAGCGATGCTGGTTAACTGGCGCGAGCAATACGGCGGCGAACTGACCCGCATTCACCTGGCCCACGCCAAACCACTGGGCGAGTTCGACACTTGGCGTCAGGCGCTGCCGATCACCTTGCTCGAAGCGATCAAACCCTGATGCGCGACGAAACCGCCGAACAGCCTGCGCCGTTACGCAGCGGCTTGACCACTGGCAGCTGCGCCACGGCGACGTCCCTCGCCGCCGCGCGCCTGTTGCTGGCCGGCGAGACCAACGATGCCATCGAAATCACGCTGCCCAAAGGCAAGTGCGTGCAGATGCGCCTGGAATTCTGCCGTCTGATTGCGGGCGGCGCCGAGGCCGGCACGCTCAAGGATGCCGGTGACGATCCGGACGTTACCCACGGCGCGCTGGTGTCTGCCCAAGTCAGGCTGGTCCCTGAGCCCGGCGTGCGATTTGTCGCGGGCGAAGGCGTGGGCACCGTCACCCGCCCGGGTCTGGTGCTGGGTGTCGGCGAGCCGGCGATCAATCCGGTGCCGCGCAGGATGATGGCCGAACACCTGACGCATCTGGCCCAAGAGGTGAGCTATGGCGGCGGGTTTGAAGTGACGGTCTGCGTCGAAAACGGCAGCACGCTGGCTTTGAAAACCATGAACCCGCGGTTGGGGATTCTCGGCGGCCTGTCGATTCTGGGCACCAGCGGGATCGTCCGTCCCTTCTCCTGCGCGGCGTACATCGCGTCGATCCACCAGGGCATCGACGTCGCGCGCACCAACGGTTACCAGCACATCGCTGCCTGCACCGGCAACGCCAGCGAAGACACGATGCGTCGCGTGTATCAGATCCCGGACATCGCACTGATCGAGATGGGGGATTTTGTCGGCGCTGTGCTCAAGCACCTGCGCAAAACCCCGGTAGAGCGGCTCAGTGTCTGCGGCGGTTTCGGCAAGATCAGCAAGCTGGCGGCGGGCCATATGGACCTGCACAGTCGCCACTCCAGTATCGATCTGGTTCAGCTCGCGCGCTGGGCTGCCGATGTGGGCGCGGACGCCGAGCTGCAACAGAACATTCGCCAGGCCAACACCAGTCAGCAAGCGCTGGCCATGGCCTCCGCCGTCGGCATCGCGCTGGGTGATGCGGTCTGTCAGCACGCGCTGAATTTCGCCCGCAGCGTGGTGCCGGCGCAGGTTGAGGTCGAGGTCTTCGCCATCGACCGGCAGGGCGGGATCGTCGGCCACGCGGGAGGTTTTGATTGAACTCACACACCCTGAAACGCGTACTATTGCTCGGCGGCGTCACCGACGCACTGGCGATCGCCCGTACGCTGGGGCCTCAGCACGTTTACAGCCTGGCGGGCGTGGGTCGCGTGCCCACCGACCTGCGCTGCGAAGTCCGTGTGGGCGGGTTCGGCGGCGCTGAAGGGCTGGCAAACTTCGTACAGCAAACAGGCATCGATCTGATCCTGGACGCGACGCACCCTTACGCTGCGCAGATGAGCCAGAACGCTGTCACGGCGGCAAGGCTGACCGGTGTTCCCTGCTGGGCATTGCGTCGACCCGCGTGGCAGGCGGGGCCGGACGATGACTGGCGCGAAGTTGCGGACTGGGCAGAATTGATCGCCGCCCTCACCCCCTTTCAACGCCCCCTGTTCACCTTGGGCCGCGAACCTTTGCAGCACCTGCACGAGATTCCCGCCCATCAGTTCTGGACGCTGCGGGCCCTGGACATCTACCCCGGCAACGAACGCTGTGAAGTGATCGGCGCGCGTGGGCCTTTCCTTCTCGAAGAAGAGCGCGAGCTGTTCGAGACTCGCAATATCGATGTCCTCATCAGCAAGAACAGCGGCAGCACCGCGACCGAGCCGAAGCTGGAAGTGGCACGGCAGCGCGGGGTGCCGGTGCTGGTGTTGCAACGGCCGGTGCTGCCGGAGGTGGATCGGGCGTTGTGGAGTGTGGGCGAGGTGTTGGCTGCGTTGCAGAATGCTGCAGATGCCAGCTAGCTGTGTGGCATCCGCCTGGCCCCCTGCTGAACCCTTCCTGAACCAAACCCGCCCCGCGACATAACGTCGCGGGCGGGCTTTTTACATCTGGCGGCCGATCAGGCTAAATGGCCGGCATGAGAAAACAACAAGATCAAATCATCACGCAGAAGCGGCGCCGGGCGTTCGCCTGGGTGGCCTGTTTCGCACTGTTGTTCGGCGTGCTGGCGATGCCGATGACGCCGACCATGCCGCGCCCCGAGGGTGAGCGGCTGGTCTGGGGAAGCGGCTGCACAGACGCCGCATCACGCCTGGCCATGACGCCCGTTGAAGTCATCGATAAACAATCGTCCTATCACCCCGACATCGCGTTCGTGCAGCACTGCGCCTGCTGCCCAAACGCCACGCCACTGGTTGCAGTGCCGACCCTCATGGGTTTTGGATTGTTCGCCCTGGTCGAACCGGTGCGTTTCCCTGTTGCGGTATTGGTGCTGCGTGCGCCGCCCCGTCAGCACTGGCCTGAACGCAATCCGCACGCATCGCCCCGGGTCTGATGAGTCGACCTTGCCCTGGCGCACCTGAATGAACCGGAGACCTGCGTTGATGCTGAACAAAATCCTCCTGCTGATCGCCCTTGCGCTGCCAGCGGCTTTCGTTGAAGCCCAGGATTACACCAAGGGCCAACTCGTCGTTGCGCAGCCATGGTCCATGGCGTTGCCGCCCAACGCGCCCACCGTTGCTGCCTATTTTGTGATCACCAATGGAGGCGCGGAGAACGATAAGCTGAAAGCGGTCGACAGCCCCATCGCCGGTGCCGCTCAGCTGCATGAGCACGTCAGCCAGGACGGCCTGATGAAAATGCAGCACGTCGAGACGGTGGATATCCCCGGCGGCGGCACCGCGACATTCGCCCCCATGGCCTATCACGTCATGCTGCTGGATCTGAAAGACCGCGCCCGACTGATCGACGGGCAGAGCTTCCCCCTCACACTGCACTTTGAGAAAGCGGGCGACTTGACCGTTGAGGTGATGGTATTGAAACAGCCACCCGATGCTGCTGCCCCGGCCCACGCCCACTGACCCGCCGAATCCCGACGCTGCCCCCTTGAACCGTCCGCCCGCGAACCGCGCCCGATCAGCCCACGCCCCTCGTCACTCGCAGGGTGCGTGGCTGAGCCTGTTCGCCATGCTGATGATCTTCATCGGCCCGCTGATCTCCCAGTCGATCCCCATGGAGCATCACAGCGGTATGGCAATGCCCGCGCCGACTTCGATGTCGATGTCGATGCAGGGCGAAATGGACATGTCGGCCTCGATGGACATGGCCATGGAGATGGGCGCGGGCGAACACAGCGGCCACGCCAAGGCCGAACTGGACGCCGGCGTCGATCACGTCATCTGGGCCAAATGCGGCTATTGCACACTGCTGTTCAGTTGCCCGGCGCTCACCAAAACCGTCGCCGTCCTGGCCCCTGTCCCGCCCAGACCCGCCGACTTCTACAACGAAGCCACGCAACTCGGCCACGCTCAACGCAACGTCTTCCCCAACGCCCGCAGTCGCGCGCCGCCCCTCTCGTCAGTCGTTTGAACGCCACAAATTGACTCGCACCCGCTGACGGCTTCTCTGCTGCCAGCGGGTTGCGCCGTGTTTTCCCTGACGGGAGCGTTGCACCATGTCCAAACCTAATGTGTCTTTCTACAACCTGGCGTGGCGATGGCATTTCTATGCCGGCCTGTTCGTCGCGCCGTTCATGATTCTGCTGGCGGTCACCGGGATCATTTACCTGTTCAAACCTCAGCTCGACGCGCTGATGTACAGCGACCTGCTGACGGTTAAACCCGCGCACCACTCACTCAGTGCCGATGACCTGCAAAAGCGTGTGCTGACGGCCTTTCCACAGGCTCAGGTGAGCAAATACCTGCCGCCGCTGAATGCCGAGGGCAGCGCGCAGTTCGTGGTCAAAAACGCAGGCCGCGACATGAACGTGTTCATCGATCCCTACAGCGGCACGGTGCTTGGCACCCAGGACGCAAAGCAAAACCTGCAAGCCATCGCGCGCGAACTGCACGGCGAACTGATGATCGGCACCGTCGGCGATCGGCTGGTGGAACTGGCCGCCGGCTGGGGCATCGTGCTGGTGGTTTCGGGCGTGTACCTGTGGTGGCCACGCGGTCGATCACCCGCCGGCGTGCTCTGGCCTCGTCTCTCCGCCCGAGGCCGCATTCTCTGGCGCGACCTGCACGCGGTGACCGGATTCTGGGGGTCGGTGGCGCTGCTGTTCATGTTGCTGAGCGGCATGACCTGGACCGGCATGTGGGGGAAGGTGTATGCCGATGTCTGGAACACGTTTCCGGCGGCGATGTGGAATGACGTGCCCAAGTCGGACAAGCAGGCGGGCGCCTTGAACAGCGCCAGTGTGCAGACCGTGCCGTGGGCCATGGAAAACACGCCGATGCCGGCGTCGTCCGGGGATCACGCCGAGCACATGAATCACGCGCACATGTCCAGCGCTCCCGCAGCGCCGGGCATCTCCCTGCAGCAGGTAGTGGACATCGCCAAGGCGCGCACTATCGAACCGGGCTACAGCATCACCCAACCGAAAACCGCCGATGGCGTGTTCACCGTCTCCGTGTTCGCCGACGACCCGCGCAATGACGCCACGCTGCATGTCGATCAGTACAGCGGCAAGGTGCTGGCGGACGTGCGTTACAGCGATTACAGCACCGTGTCCAAGGCCACTGAACTGGGCGTGATGCTGCACGAAGGCAAGATGTACGGCTGGGTAAACCAGCTGCTGATTCTGTTCATCTGCCTGATGGTGCTGCTGAGTTCGGTGAGCGGAATCGTGATCTGGTGGAAGCGTCGCCCGCAGAACGGTTTCGGCGTTCCGCCGTTGCGTCATGACCTGCCGCGCTGGAAAACTGCGACCGTGGTGATGGTCGCGCTGGGCGTGGCGTTTCCGCTGGTAGGGGTTTCGATGATGGCGGTATGGATGCTCGATCGAATAGTGCGTTCGCGCTTTGCCAAAACGGCGACAACAGCTTAGATTGCGTCTCGCGGAGCCTGGAACCTCTTTTGGGTGGTTTAGTGATGAATTCCTCCTCATTTCGGGTTTCAGGCTTCGCACCTGTTTTTTTGCTCGTCGAATGCCCCACCTCCTCCGCGAAAACTCCTACCCGTCTGGTCGCTTTTCCTTTACCTCCAGACCTGGTTCCGCCTACAGACGTACGCCTCACGCCCTGACTCCATGAAACGAGTCGCCGAACCCGTCGGTTCTGCGAGTCATCCCTCATGCATACGAACAGGCGCCATGAATTCCACGAACGTTACCGCTCCATCCATGCTCGACGTCGACAGCTCTGCCTTGACGATTTACACACTCCCCGATTTCACCCAGGCCCTTGAACAGACGCTCACTGACTGCCTTCGCCTGAGCCATCGCGGGCTGGCGTTCGATTACGCCCGTGCCCGGCTGGTCTGCCAGGAGCGAAGCATCGAACCCGGCGCAACCGAAGTCACCAGCAGCTACCCGCTGATTGCCAGCCTGACAGCCCATTTCACCGGGCTTTTTCAGTGGCAGAACGTCGAGTCTGCCGGGCTCTACGCCACCGAGTTTCCTTTGTCTGACACGCCCTCCATCGGCGGGCTGGACCGCGACGCACTGATCGCTCTGTATGCAGCCGTCGCGCAGGCCCTGCCCGACCGCTACAAACAGACACTCTCGGATCATTGGGCAGAGGTTCAGCCCTCCGGCAAAACGCGGCGTGAGGACTTCCTCGCCGACCGGGTCAAATTGCTCAGGCTGGAGGGCCAGATGCGGGTCGCAAAAGGTGAATTTCGGCCGCATCTGTACAGCATGCTCGATGCCACGCTGGATTACGGCATGGACACCTCGGCAGACCCGCTGCAGAAACACGACGTGTTCAACCTGTGGCTGAGAACACACTCCACCGCACTGTTTCCCCTGACCGGGGCGTTTGTGATCACCGAGCAACGCAGCGATCAGGTTCCGGCTACCGACGACGAGTCAGTCGGAGAGGTCGTCCTTTACACCCCTGCCAGCAGTCTGGAACGATTCGATTCAGTGAATCAGCTCACCGCCACCCTCACCCGCCGCCTTGCCGACGAGACGCAACGCCGCCAGTTACTGGGCCATCTCAGGCTCAACGATGTCATCACAATGGCGCTGCCCAACGCTGACGTTGAGCAGCCCCCTGTACGCTGGGGCCTGCAGAAGCTGGGCAATAATTTCATGAGCCTGCTGCTGACGTCGCAGATCATCAAACAGAAGGCTGACTTCGACCACGCAGTGAACATCGCTCAATCCCTGAACCTCAATCAGCCGTCGTTTCAGCGCCTCATTCTCGAGTTGATGGCCTCGGATCAGCTGTTCGACAACCACCGCATCGAGCGGCAGCTGGATTGCGATGTGGTCCGCGAGCAGATGCCTGACTGGTGGGACAAAATGAGTGAAGAACAGCGGGCCGAATGGACCCGCGATGCCACGGCTTACGCGCAGTCTATCCGGGCCATCCGCCGCATCAGTCTGGAGCACTTCAACACGCCGCAAGCTGACGGCGCCCACGTCCTGACGGCCTACGTCGATGCCACGGTCACCGCCGCACTGGCAGAGAAAAACATTCAACTGGCGCCTCGACAGATTCAGGTCATTGCGACGTTCCCGCATCTCAACGCGTCCCTGTTTTACCCTCTTACCCCGACAGAAACGACAACCCGGTCGCAGACCCACTCGTTGCACGCAGTGGCCCACAAAGACGCCCTACGGACGACCATCCAGTACGCCAGCGATATACGGGCTGCAGACGAACACGGTGCAGCGATACCGGGGCTTTCCGGCGTTTTCGTGAAAGAGCTGCTGGCGCGAATCCAGATTCCAAAGCGGCTGGACGACTACCTTGCCGAGCACCTTGATCACTCCGAGTACGCTGCCCAGCTGAAGCACCACCACCGCGAGTTGCTGCTGGCGAGACTGGGCATGGCGTATGCGGAGAGTCAGCTCAACGGATTTCCCGAAAACCGTCTGCGCTGGATCAAAGCGGTACTGGACGGCCCGGATTCGCAGCAGCGTACAGAGGTGGACGAGTTCAGTATCGAGGTACGAATGCTGCACATCAGCGGGGTCATGATCCCGGACGTCATGTTGATTGCCCCGGTCGGCAAATTCAGCAAGGGGCCTCTTGTCCTTTGCACGCTCAACGCCCCGGATAACGTAGTGTTCCGCGCATTCGACAGCATGTTCCACCTCACGCAGGCGTTTCTGGAACGCGACACGTACAAATCCTACATGGCGAGGCTGCTGCCGCTGGCCGATAGGGGGCAGGCTCGACTGATGCTTGATTACGAGGAGTCGCTCAAGCACTGGCGTCTCCCGGATGTACTGGCGTCGCTGCCGAATCCGGTTCCCATCCCGTCCCACTTTACGCATCCAGTGGTGTTTGTGACGCAGACCGGCGATCTGTTCGACGACTATTTCGGGGTCAGGATCCGCCAGTTGAAAGAGGAGGCGAAATCGCTGCTGATCCAGCCCGACACCGGCGAGTCCCGGTGGCAAACCTTCGACATGGTCGTGAGCGTGGCGCTGCTGCTGTTGCCCCCGCCGGTCATGATCCCCCTCGCGCTTGGAATGGGCCTGGCCAACGCCTGGAGCGGCTTTCAGAAAGTCGATGAAAACGACTGGGACGGTGCTGCACAGGAGTTTATGGACGCGGCCGGTTATCTGCTGACTGCCGGTGTCTCACGAGCAGGTGGCGCAGCCTTCAAGGGCCGTCAACTGGCGGCAATAAAACGCCCGCACCTGGTCCGCCGCATCGGACGCCATGGACAGGTGCAGATCGGCTATCTGCTGTCACCCGCTGGAGCGCCCTACTTTACCGAGTCGGGCATGATCACGCGGCTTGATCCGAAAAAATTCACCGAGATCACCCTCGATTCCGAAAAGGCCTACGTGGCTCGACGGTTCAACCTGTTCGGGCGGTGCCGCCTGTACCGCACCTATTACCGAGACCCCGCGCTGCTGATCCATGAGGACGAATACGTTGTGCGGACAAGGACCGGGGGCTGGCGCAAGGTCTCGCAGCCGGTGGTGCGCCTGGCACCGAGCGCGAGTCGACAGGCCCGGCATGACCTAAGCCTGCTGCTCACCGGATGGCCGTTCCCGTCTGAAGGCATTAGCATCGCTGAACCGTCCCTCGATGAACCCCGGTTCCTGGCCCTGGCCGAACGCGCGAGAGCGGAGCTGTACCCCGAACTGCTCGACTACATCGAAGGCGGTTCCGCAGAGATCAATCAACTCCTGAGAAGCGGAGCGCGGACGCCCCGGACCCAAGCGTTTCTCAACCAGTTCTACCGCTTGCGGTCATGGAAAGGCGATGCGTTCCGTGCAGCGCGCGTTACGAACGAGGGTCTGCAGCAACTGCGACGTGAGCTCGGCGCGGTGTTTGTGGACTCGGGGGTGCAATCGGCGTCGATCAGCCGAGGGAATGCCGTGCGCTGGAGCCTGGACAGGTTCGTGACGGACCAGGCATCAAGTAATACGCACCCGGTGTTTCTGATCTTTGCGCCGTCGGTACCGAAGAAGAACATGTTCTCGGATTTTCTTGCCGACCATGTCGCTATCCCGCCCGGCACCCGTCTGCAACTCAGGGCGTTTGAGGAAGTGAACGGACAGGCGTTTGCCTATTTCACCGCGCCGGACAACATCGCCTACGAAACCTTTGATCTGTTTACGGGGGAGCGTGAGCTTTTCGTGAGGTAGCACCACGGGCCAATCGGCTAATCCCAGCCTCCCCGGTAATGCCCGACAGGCTCGCACCAGTTGAGCGCGCATGACGCACCACCCGCCCCGCATCGATCCACATTGGTGCGCGGCGCCGGGTTCACGCGACGTTTTGATTCCATTTTGCGACGCGCGCAGCCTTGGCCCAGCGTTTGCTAAAGCCTAAGCAGACTCAACTGTGCACCGCCAACAGCCGTCATCTAAAAAAATCAGAGAATGGAGCTAGCCAATGAAGCGTCGTAGTTTGCTGAAAGCGTTCACTTTGTCTGCATCGATCGCAGCGATGGGTTTGACCTGGACCGCTCAGGCGGCCGAGACCATCAAGGTCGGCATTCTGCATTCTTTGTCCGGCACCATGGCCATCTCCGAGACCTCGCTCAAGGACATGGCGCTGATGACCATTGATGAAATCAACGCCAAGGGCGGCGTCGACGGCAAGATGCTTGAGCCTGTGGTAGTCGACCCGGCGTCGAACTGGCCGTTGTTTGCCGAGAAGGGCCGCCAGCTGTTGACTCAGGACAAGGTCGCCGTGGTGTTTGGCTGCTGGACTTCGGTGTCGCGCAAGTCGGTGCTGCCGGTCTTCGAAGAGTTGAACGGCTTGCTGTTTTACCCGGTGCAGTACGAAGGTGAAGAGATGTCGCCGAACGTGTTCTACACCGGCGCCGCGCCTAATCAGCAGGCGATTCCGGCGGTTGAATACCTGATGAGCGAAGACGGCGGCGGGGCCAAGCGCTTCTTCCTGCTGGGCACCGATTACGTCTACCCGCGCACCACGAACAAGATTCTGCGCTCGTTCCTGCACTCCAAAGGTGTGGCGGACAAGGACATCGAAGAGGTCTACACCCCGTTCGGGCACAGTGATTACCAGACCATCGTGTCGAACATCAAGAAGTTCGCAGCGGGCGGCAAGACGGCAGTGATTTCCACGGTCAACGGCGACTCCAACGTGCCGTTCTACAAAGAGCTGGGCAATCAGGGCCTGAAAGCCACCGACGTACCCGTGGTGGCGTTCTCGGTCGGCGAAGAAGAACTGCGCGGCGTCGACACCAAACCCTTGGTGGGCAACCTGGCGGCGTGGAACTACTTCGAATCGGTGAAGAACCCGGTCAACACCAAGTTCGTCGCCGACTGGAAGGCCTACGCCAAGGCGCACAACCTGCCGAACGCCGACAAGGCCGTGACCAACGACCCGATGGAGGCCACGTACGTGGGTATCCACATGTGGGCGCAAGCGGTCGAGAAAGCCAAATCCACCGACGTGGATAAAGTCCGCGAAGCCATGGCCGGACAGACCTTCGCCGCGCCGTCGGGCTTCACCCTGACGATGGACAAGACCAACCACCACTTGCACAAACCGGTGATGATCGGCGAGATCAAGGCTGACGGTCAGTTCAACGTGGTGTGGCAGACCAAAGAGCCGATTCGCGCCCAGCCTTGGAGTCCGTTCATTCCGGGCAACGACAAAAAGCCTGACTACGCAGTGAAGAGCAACTAAGGAACACAGGGTAAACGGCCGGCTGAAATGTTCCGGCTGAACCTATCCCTGTAGGAGTGAGCTTGCTCGCGATCGCGATCTGCCTGTGACGATGATGTCGGCTGGTATACCGCCATCGCGAGCAAGCTCACTCCTACAGTTCCTCGTCTGACATTGCGTCATGCGGGTGCTCCCAGGACTCGATATGCCCAGATACTTCCACCACCTCATTCTCGCGCTGTGCCTGTGGCTGCCTTTCGCCGCCCATGCCAGTGATGCCGGCGACTTTGTCGCGGCTCAATCCTCCGAGCGCGCCCAACTGCTGGAAACCTGGGCCGCCAGGCCTGATCCGGCGCGCGTCGAGTTGCTGGTTGCCCTGCAGGACGGCCGCGTCGCCGCCGACAGCAGCAACCGGGCGTTCATCCAGAACGGCGACAGCTTCATCGCCGTCGACCCTGCCGCTCCCGCGCTGGCCGATGCGCCAAACCCCGACACGCCACAGGCCATCAGCTTGAACAACCGCCTTCGCGGCCTGATCAACACCGCGCTGGCCAGCCATCAATTGCTCGCTGCCGACCCCAAGGTTCGCCTGGCCGCCGCGCAAATCCTGCAGAAAAGCGGGCGCCCGGCGCAATTGCCCCTGCTGGTGCAACAAGTGGCGAGCGAACAGGACGACAGCGTCCATTCGGCCCTTAATCTGGCGCTGGCCAACCTGCAGCTGGTGGACGTGAGCCCTACCGTGCGGCTCGCCGCGGTGCGCCTGCTCGGTGAGACCGGTGACCCGCTGGCCCGCACCCGGCTGGAAACCCTGCTCGAACCCAACGTTGAAACCGACCCCACCGTGCGTCTGGCGGCGGAGACAAGCCTGGCTCAGGTCAAACGCAAATTGATGATCGGCGAGATCCTCGGGCAAGCCTTCGCCGGCCTGTCGCTGGGGTCGATTCTGCTGCTGGCGGCGCTGGGGCTGGCGATCACCTTCGGCCTGCTCGGCGTGATCAACATGGCCCACGGCGAGATGCTGATGCTCGGCGCCTACGCCACCTACGTCGTGCAGATGATGTTTCAGCGCTACGCCCCCGGCGCCCTTGAGTTTTATCCGCTGGTGGCGCTGCCGATCGCGTTTTTCGTCACCGCGTGCATCGGCATGGCGCTGGAACGTACGGTCATTCGCCACTTGTACGGTCGCCCGCTGGAAACACTGCTGGCGACCTGGGGCATCAGCCTGATACTGATCCAACTGATTCGCGTGGTGTTCGGCGCGCAGAACGTCGAAGTGGCGAACCCGGAATGGCTGTCGGGCGGCATTCAGGTGCTGCCCAATCTCGTGCTGCCCTGGAACCGCATCGTCATCATCGCCTTCGCGCTGTTTGTCGTCGTGCTGACCTGGCTGCTGCTGAACAAAACCCGCCTGGGCCTGAACGTGCGTGCCGTCACCCAGAACCGCAACATGGCCGCCTGCTGCGGCGTGCCCACCGGGCGCATCGACATGATGGCCTTCGGGCTCGGCTCCGGCATTGCCGGCCTGGGCGGCGTGGCACTCAGCCAAATTGGCAACGTCGGTCCTGACCTGGGCCAGAGCTACATCATCGACTCCTTCCTCGTGGTCGTGCTCGGCGGCGTCGGTCAACTGGCCGGCAGCGTCACGGCGGCCTTCGGGCTGGGCATCGCCAACAAGATTCTCGAACCGCAGATCGGCGCGGTACTGGGCAAGATCCTGATCCTGGCGCTGATCATTCTGTTCATTCAGAAACGTCCGCAAGGCCTCTTCGCACTCAAAGGACGGGTGATCGACTGATGAATCAGCCATTGATGGTCACTGCCGCGCAACGCGCCGGCACCCAAGTCACGGTCGCGGTCGGCGTGGTGATTCTTGCCTTGCTGATCGCCCTGCCGTTGCTGTCCCTGCTACCCGAGAGCAACAGCCTGCAAGTCTCGGCCTACACCCTGACGCTGGTGGGCAAAATCCTCTGCTACGCGATCGTTGCGCTGGCACTGGATCTGGTCTGGGGTTACGCGGGCCTGTTGTCCCTGGGCCATGGGCTGTTCTTCGCCCTGGGCGGTTACGCGATGGGCATGTACCTGATGCGCGAGGCGTCGGGCGACGGTCTGCCGGCGTTCATGACCTTTTTGTCGTGGACCGAACTGCCGTGGTACTGGGTCGGCACGCAGCATTTCCTCTGGGCCATGTGCCTGGTGGTCCTGGCACCGGGGTTGCTGGCGCTGGTGTTCGGCTTCTTCGCCTTCCGCTCGCGGATCAAGGGCGTGTACTTCTCGATCATGACCCAGGCCCTGACCTTCGCCGGGATGCTGCTGTTCTTCCGCAACGAAACCGGCTTTGGCGGCAACAACGGTTTCACCAACTTCCGCAGCATTCTGGGGTTCAGCATCACCTCCCAGGGCACTCGCGCGGTGTTGTTTCTGCTGACGGTGGCGCTGCTGGCGGGCAGCCTGTTTGTCGGCTGGCGTCTGGCGCGCAGCAAGTTCGGTCGTGTCTTGACCGCCGTGCGCGATGCGGAGAACCGTTTGATGTTCTGCGGCTACGATCCGCGCGGTTTCAAGCTGTTTGTCTGGGTGTTGAGCGCCGTGCTGTGCGGCCTGGCCGGGGCGTTGTACGTGCCGCAGGTGGGCATCATCAACCCGAGCGAAATGTCGCCGACCAACTCCATTGAAGCGGCCGTCTGGGTCGCCCTGGGCGGTCGCGGCACGCTGATCGGCCCACTGCTCGGCGCCGGTCTGGTCAATGGCATGAAGAGTTGGTTCACCGTGGCCTTCCCTGAATACTGGCTGTTCTTCCTCGGCGCGCTGTTCATCGTGGTGACGCTGTACCTGCCCAAAGGCGTGATCGGCCTGATCAAGAAAAGGGGCTAGCAATGAAAGTGACTCCCACGCCCGCATTCGACCCAGTGCTTGATCCAAACAGCGACGCCGGTACCAGCCGCGACGCCATCGGTCTCGGCCAGGCTGCCGGCAAAGGGCTGAATACCTTGCACGGCACGATCCTGACGCTGGAAGACATCAGCGTCAGCTTCGACGGCTTCAAGGCCCTCAATGATCTGAATCTGTACATCCGCGTCGGCGAGCTGCGTTGCATCATCGGCCCCAACGGCGCGGGCAAGACCACGCTGATGGACGTCATCACCGGCAAGACCCGCCCCAGTCACGGCAAGGCCTGGTTCGGCGAAACCCTGGACCTGACCAAGATGAGCGAAGTGCAGATCGCCCAGTCAGGGATCGGCCGCAAGTTTCAGAAGCCCACGGTGTTTGAAGCGCTGAGCGTGTTCGAAAACCTGGAGTTGGCGCAGAAGACCGACAAATCGGTGTGGGCCAGCCTGCGGGCAAAGCTCAATGGCGAACAGCGCGACCGCATCGACGAGGTGCTGGAGACCATTCGCCTGAGCGCGTCGATGTCGCGCCCCGCCGGGCTGCTGTCCCACGGTCAGAAGCAGTTTCTGGAGATCGGCATGTTGCTGGTCCAGGACCCGCAACTGCTGCTGCTCGACGAGCCTGTCGCCGGCATGACCGACGCCGAAACCGAATTCACCGCCGAGCTGTTCAAAAGCCTGGCCGGCAAGCACTCGCTGATGGTGGTCGAGCACGACATGGGCTTCGTCGGCAGCATCGCCGACCACGTCACCGTCCTGCACCAGGGCAGCGTGCTGGCGGAAGGATCGCTGGAAGACGTGCAGGCGGATGAAAGAGTTATCGAAGTGTATTTGGGGCGGTAAACCGCCCAGCGGCAAGCTTTTAGCTGCAAGCGGCGAGCTGAAGCCAAACGCATGACCCGCTTTTTCTTGCAGCTTGCAGCTGATGAATCCGAGGAAATCAAATTGTTAACCGTCACTCAGCTGCATCAATTCTACGGCGGCAGCCACATCCTCCGGGGCCTGTCGTTTGACGTAAAAATCGGCGAGGTCACGTGCCTGCTCGGTCGCAACGGTGTGGGCAAGACCACGCTGTTGAAAGTGCTGATGGGGCTGCTGCCCGCCAAAGAAGGCGTGGTGCAGTGGGAAGGCAAGACGATCACCGGTTTCAAGCCCCACCAGCGCGTGCATTCCGGCATCGCCTACGTGCCCCAGGGCCGGGAGATTTTCGGGCGGCTGACCGTTGAGGAAAACCTGCTGATGGGCCTGTCACGCTTTCCGGGATCGGAGGCGAAGGAAGTCCCGGCGTTCATCTACGAGCTGTTCCCGGTGTTGCTGCAGATGAAGCACCGGCGCGGTGGCGACCTGTCCGGCGGTCAACAACAGCAACTGGCGATCGGTCGCGCCCTCGCCAGTCGCCCTCGCCTGCTGATTCTCGACGAGCCCACCGAAGGCATTCAGCCCTCGGTGATCAAGGAGATCGGCGCGGTGATCAAAAAGCTCGCCGCCCGCGGTGACATGGCGATCCTGCTGGTCGAGCAGTTCTACGACTTTGCCGCCGAGCTGGCGGATCAGTACATCGTCATGTCCCGCGGCGAGATCGTCCAGCAAGGGCGCGGCGATAACATGGAGGCCGAAGGCGTTCGGGGTCTGGTCACCATTTAATTAATGCGCCGATCAGCTAAGGTACGGTCCTTGGATAACACGATAATCGACTTATGAATCTTCCTGCCCACACCGCCCTGTTCACCCCCAGCTGGCATGCCGAGCTGGAGTTGGCGTATGGGCGTTTCGGCGACAGCACGCGCCCGACGCAACGACGCCACAAAGGTCCGTTGCGGGTGCAAAAGCATCTGTACGCCGAAGGGCCGCAGGTCTGCCAACACATCATCGTTCACCCGCCGGGCGGCATTGCCGGCGGCGATCGGCTGGACATCAGCGCCAGCGTCGGCGCCAACGCCTGGGCGCAATTGACCAGCCCCGGCGCAGCGAAGTGGTACCGCGCGGTGGGCCCGGCCTATCAGCAACTGGACATAAACGTCGCTGCAGGCGGCACGCTGGAATGGCTGCCGCAGGAATCCATCGTCTTCAGCGAAGCCAAGGCTGAACTGACCACGCGGATTGATCTGGAAGGCGACGCCCGGCTGTTCTATTGGGACGTGGTTGCGCTGGGCCGGCCGGCCAGTGGCGAGCGTTTCGATCAGGGCCACTTTCAGGCGCATCTGGATATCCGGCGTGACGGCAAGCTGTTGTGGCACGAGCGCCAGCGCATCGTCGGCAATGACGGCTTGCTGGATTCGCCTATTGGCCTGTGCGGTAAACCGGTGTTTGCGACGCTGATCGTAACCGGGGAAATCGATGCTGATTTGATGGAGCGCTGCCGCGAGTTGGCCGCGCATTCAGCCGTGCGCGGCGACCTCAGCCAGTTGCCAGGGTTGATCATCGCCCGCTGCCTGGCAGACGAAGCCCTGCACGCGCGGGCCTGGCTGATTGAATTATGGAGGCTGCTGCGCCCTGCCCTGTTGGGCCGGGAGGCGATGGCGCCGAGGATCTGGAGTACTTGATGGAGCGCGTTCCCCGATCCGCTCCCTCGGGAACACGCATAGACATCCTGTAGGAGTGAGCTTGGTCTGGGCCGCATCCGGACGATAGCGATCCGTCAGATAGGAATATGCCTCTGACACACCGCAATCGCGAGCAAGCTCACTCCTACAAGTACATTGCAGCGCTGACTTATTCAGCTATTTAAGACGGACAAAACCCATGGATCTGACCCCACGCGAAAAAGACAAGATGCTGATCTTCACCGCAGGCCTGGTCGCCGAGCGACGGCTGGCACGCGGTGTGAAGCTTAATTACCCGGAAGCGATGGCCTTCATCTCCGCCGCCCTGCTGGAAGGTGCGCGTGACGGCCAGACCGTCGCCGACCTGATGCACTACGGCACCACCCTGCTGACCCGTGACCAGGTGATGGAAGGCATCCCGGAAATGATCCCGGAGATCCAGGTCGAGGCGACCTTCCCGGATGGCACCAAGCTGGTCACCGTGCATCAGCCGATTGCCTGAACGGCCCATTGAACCTGAGAAGCCCGTTGAAACAGCCACACAGGAACCCGTGGAAACGAACATGACCTATTCGATCCGTGACGCTTTGCTGACTGACATGCCGGCCGTGCTGGCGATCTACAACGACGCCGTGCTCAACACCACGGCGATCTGGAACGAGCAGCCGGTGGACCTTGCCAACCGCGAAACCTGGTTTGCTGCGCGCCAGGCACAGGCGTACCCGATTCTGGTCGCCGTAGACGACGAGGATCAGGTGCTGGGCTATTCGTCGTTCGGCGACTGGCGACCGTTCGAGGGGTTTCGTCACACCGTCGAGCACTCGGTTTACGTGCGTGCCGATCAACGGGGCAACGGCCTGGGTCCGCTGCTGATGAAAGCGCTGATCGAGCGCGCCCGCGCCTGCGACAAGCACATGATGGTCGCGGCCATCGAAAGCGGTAATGCGGCGTCGATTCACCTGCATGGGCGCGAGGGTTTTATCACCACCGGGCAAATGCCCCAGGTGGGGAACAAGTTCGGTCGCTGGCTGGACCTGACCTTCATGCAGCTGGACCTGTCGCCCGGCGCCTCTGCCCCACCTTCGCAAGCGCCCGGCATCACGCCTGTCGCCTGAATGTTCATCCTGAAAGGATTTCGCCCATGAATGCCGCCCATTTACGCCGTGTCACGTCAGAAAGCTTCGCGCATTACCGCTCAGGCCTGGTGGCGCTGTTGCTGGACGCCGTCCGCCACGGGGCCTCGGTCGGCTTCATGGCCGATCTCGGCGCTGAAGAGGCGGCCACGTGGTGGGACGGGGTCAAGGCCGAGGTTGAGCAGGGCGACCTGCTGCTCTGGGTGGTGGCAGAGGAAGACCAGGTGCTGGCGACGGTGCAACTGGCGCTGTGCCAGAAGGCCAATGGCCTGAACCGCGCCGAGGTACAGAAATTGCTGGTGCTCAGTCAGGCACGCCGGCGCGGGCTGGCGACGCAGTTGATGACCGCCGTGGAACAGGCAGCGCAGCAGCACCAGCGCGGGCTTTTGTTTCTGGACACACTGGCCGGTTCCGATGCCGAAGATTTCTATCGCGCGTCGGGGTATGAGCTGTCTGGCCTGCTGCCGGACTACGCCTGCAACCCCGACGGCGAATACAAGGCCACGGCCATTTACTACAAGTTACTGTCGAGGAAGAGCGCATGATTCCTGGTGAATACCAGATCCAGCCCGGCGACATCGAGCTCAACGCCGGTCGCCGGACCATCATCCTTAGCGTCGCCAACAGCGGAGACCGGCCTATTCAGGTCGGCTCGCACTTTCATTTTTTCGAAACCAACGACGCCCTGACCTTCGACCGCGCCGCCAGCCGGGGCATGCGCCTGAACATCCCCGCCGGCACCGCCGTGCGCTTCGAGCCGGGACAGGCGCGGGAAGTGGAACTGGTGGACCTGGCCGGGTTGAGGCGGGTTTTCGGGTTTGCGGGAAGAGTTATGGGTGAACTGTAAAACGCGTTCACTTTCCAGCCAGGTCAAGCTGCAAGCGCCAAGCCACAAGCGCCAAGCACAGCAGTCCGCGGCGTACACAACATTCGCTTTTACTTGCCGCTTGCCGCTTGAGGCTTGCCGCTTTGATTCGAGGAACGAAGTATGAAGATCAGCCGACAAGCCTACGCCGACATGTTCGGCCCCACTGTCGGCGACCGTGTGCGTCTGGCCGACACCGAGCTGTGGATCGAGGTCGAGCAGGATTTCACCGTCTATGGCGAGGAAGTGAAGTTCGGCGGCGGCAAGGTCATTCGTGACGGCATGGGCCAGGGCCAGGGCGTGGCTGCCGAAGTCGTCGACACGCTGATCACCAACGCGCTGATCGTCGATCACTGGGGCATCGTCAAAGCCGATGTCGGCCTCAAGGGCGGGCGCATCGCAGCCATCGGCAAGGCCGGCAACCCGGACATTCAGCCCGGGGTGACCATCGCCATCGGCGCCGCCACCGAAGTTATCGCTGGCGAAGGCATGATCCTCACCGCCGGTGGCGTCGACACGCACATCCACTTCATCTGCCCGCAGCAGATCGAAGAAGCGCTGATGAGCGGCGTCACCACCATGATCGGCGGCGGCACCGGCCCGGCGACGGGCACCAACGCAACCACGGTCACGCCCGGCAAGTGGCACATGATGCGCATGTTGCAGGCTGCCGAAGCGTTCCCCATGAACATCGGCTTTACCGGCAAGGGCAACGTCAGCCTGCCCGAGCCGCTGATCGAACAGGTCAAGGCCGGCGCCATCGGTCTCAAGCTGCACGAAGACTGGGGCACCACGCCTGCGGCCATCGATAACTGCCTGAGCGTCGCCGATCAGTACGACGTGCAGGTGGCTATCCACACCGACACGCTAAACGAGTCCGGCTTCGTCGAAACCACTCTGGGGGCGTTCAAGAACCGCACCATTCACACCTACCACACCGAAGGCGCCGGCGGCGGTCATGCTCCGGACATCATCAAGGCCTGCGGCTTCCCTAACGTGCTGCCGAGCTCGACCAACCCGACCCGGCCGTTCACCCGCAACACCATCGACGAGCACCTGGACATGCTGATGGTCTGCCATCACCTGGACCCGAGCATCGCCGAAGACGTCGCGTTCGCCGAGAGCCGCATCCGCCGCGAAACCATTGCCGCCGAGGACATCCTTCACGATCTGGGCGCGTTCTCGATGCTCAGCTCCGACAGCCAGGCCATGGGCCGCGTGGGCGAAGTGATCATGCGCACCTGGCAGACCGCCGATAAAATGAAACGCCAGCGCGGCCCGCTGCCGGGGGACGGCGAAGGCAACGATAACTTCCGGGCCAAACGCTACATCGCCAAATACACCATCAATCCGGCCATCACCCACGGCATCAGCCATGAAGTGGGCTCCATTGAAGTAGGTAAATGGGCGGACCTGGTGCTCTGGCGGCCGGCCTTCTTCGGGGTGAAACCGACGCTGATCCTCAAGGGCGGCTCGATTGCCGCCAGCCTGATGGGCGACGCCAACGCCTCGATCCCGACCCCGCAACCGGTTCACTACCGCCCGATGTTTGCCAGCTACGGCAGCTCGTTGCACGCCAGCAGCCTGACGTTCATCAGCCAGGCGGCCTTTGACGCCGGGGTCCCGGAGCAGCTGGGCCTGAAGAAACAGATCGGCGTGGTCAAAGGCTGCCGCAGCGTCACGAAGGCGGACCTCATCCACAACGACTACCTGCCAAACATCGACGTCGACCCGCAGACCTACCAGGTCAAGGCCGACGGCGTGCTGTTGTGGTGCGAGCCGGCGGACGTGCTGCCGATGGCGCAGCGGTATTTTCTGTTCTAAGGGTATTAGTCCTTTTTTGTAGGAGCGTGGCTTGTCCCGCGATCTGGTGCGCAGCGCCAGTGAAATCCATGAATGCGAAGATCAAGCTATTCCGTGATCGCCGCTTTTCACGACGACTTTGTCGCCGATCGCGGGACAAGCCACGCTCCTACAATGAAAGCGTGCAAATGCGTGATGCTTCCTGCAACAACATGGCGGTACTATGCGCGCTCTCATTCAGCGCCCCGGCAGCAAGGTAGTTCCCCATGCGTCTTTCGGACTTCATCGTTCAGAATGTGGATCGCATCGTCGATGAGTGGGAACGGTTTGCGGCCACGCTGACGCCCGCCGCCGCCCAGATGAGTTCAGCCGAGCTGCGCGACCATGCCGAGGCGATCCTGCTCGCGGCGGCGCGTGACATGAACACCGCTCAGACCAAAGCCGAACGCATCGCCAAGGCGCAAGGCGAAGACATCGGCAAAACCCCGACACTCGATCAGGCCGCCTCCAGTCATGGTGAATTGCGCCATATCGTCGGGTTTGACCTGGTGCAGATGACTTCAGAGTTCCGCCACCTTCGGGCCACGGTCGTGCGCTTCTGGGCAGAAAACCAGATAGATCCACAGGTCAGTCACATCACCGACATGATCCGCTTCAACGAAGCCATCGATGAAGCCCTGGCCGAGTCGACGGCGGCCTACGCCGATCGCGTGACACGTTCCCGTGACATCTTTCTCGCCATTCTCGGTCACGACCTGCGCGCGCCCTTGCAGGCCATCGGTATGTCGTCCGAGGTGCTGATGCGCAAGACTACGCTGGCAGACGCCGAGCTTGGGTACATCAAACGCATCAAAAGCAGCAGTTTGTTGATGGGGACAATGATCAGCGACTTGCTGGAGTTCGTCCGCAGCCGTCTGGGGGTCACGCTGCCGGTCGAGCGCAAGCCGATGGAGATGACCCTCGCCTGCCGCGAGGCCATCGACGCCGCGACGGCGGGGCAGCCCGACTGCAACGCCGTGTTCACCAGCACCGGTGACACCCGGGGCGAGTGGGATCGGGCACGCATCGCGCAGTTGCTGCAAAACCTGATTGGCAATGCCTTGCAGCATGGCGCGGCGACGCGGCAGGTCACCGTGAAGCTCACCGGCAGCGAAAACCATGTGAGCCTCTCGGTGCATAACGGCGGCGAGCCTATCGCGGAGGAAGCCATCGGCAGCATCTTCGACCCGCTGGTCCGCTCGGCCAACGAAAAAACCGGCATCCACAACCCTTCCACCAGCCTGGGCCTGGGGTTGTTCATCGTGAAAGAGGTGGTGAATGCCCATAACGGCAGCATCACGGTTGTGTCCAACGTCGGAGACGGCACGACGTTTAACGTGGAATTGCCGAAGAAAGGTTAATAAGCGTTGAGCAGCGAGCACAACCCGTGTGGGGAGTGAGCTTCAGTCCAGCGCTTCAATCCACAAACCGCCCCAGCCGCTGCCTGAGCATGCGGTTTTCCGCCCTGACGTGTTCGAGCTCTTGCAGAAGGTCCAGCGCCAAAGCGACGCCGTCCCATTCCAGCTGCAATTCGCGATGCAATTTGACCGCACGCCTGCCGATCGACAACGCGGCACTGTCGAACAGCCACTCATCCGGCTGCCTTCCCTGGGGTTCGAGAATGCCGTGCTCGACAATCTCGATGACGAAGGCGGCCGGCAGGTCGACCACCTCACAGAACTCCTGCATGTCTATGACCAGGGTATTGCTCATGATCAGTTACTCCATTGAGCCCTCGGATCGAACGCGGCCTGCTGGGCCAGCTTCTCCCACAGCGCTTTGGTCGCCTCATCGGTGGATTTGGGCATGACGATTTTCAGTTGCGCGTACAGATCGCCGCGCTGGCCCTGCTTGTTCAACAGACCATTGCCTTTGACCCGCAGCCGCTGACCGTTCTGACTGTCCGGGCGGATGGTCAGGCTGATCTTGCCGGTCAACGTCGGCACCGCCACCTTGGTGCCGAGCGCTGCTTCCCACGGCGCGATCGGCACCGTGATAATCAAGTCATGCCCCTCGACGTCGAACATCGGGTGCGGCGCCAGGCGGATGATCAGGTACAGATCGCCCTTCTCCCCACCGGCAACGCCCGGCGCGCCCTGCCCCTTGAGGCGGATGCGCTCGCCATCGGTGACGCCAGCGGGGATCTTCACATTCAACGTCTTGGTGATGTCGGCCATGCGCTGACCATTGGCGCTGTGTTGCGGCACCTTGAAGCTGATCTGCTTGGACTCGGTGGAGAGGGTCTCCTCCAGAAACACCGCCAGTTCCATCTCCACGTCCTGCCCTCGACGCCCCGGGCTCTGCGCCCGACCGCCTTGCTGACCACCGCGATTACCGAAAATGGAACTGAAAAAGTCGGAGAAATCGCCGTTTTCGAAGCCGCCGCCACCAAAGCCCTGACCCGCGCCCGCGCCCGCGCCGCCGCGGCCCTGCCAGCCAGGCGGTGGCTGGAACCGGCCCTGACTGCCGTATTTGCGAATCTCGTCGTATTCGGCGCGCTTTTCAGGGTCGCTGAGCGCTTCATACGCTTCGGAGGCTTCTTTGAATTTGTCTTCCGCGCCAGGCTCTTTGCTGACGTCGGGGTGATACTTGCGCGCGAGCTTGCGATAGGCGGTCTTGATCGTCTTCTCGTCCGCCGTCGGCTCTACGCCAAGGATCTTGTAATAGTCTTTGAAGTCCATCTGACGGTCACCCAATTCTGGAATATCCAGCCCAGTCCGCAGCGTGTTCCACATGTGAACGCTGGCTGCGTTGAACGTTGCAATGTTATCGGCACGCCGTCCCGCGAATTGAAACGCTGTCCAGACCGGCCAAATGCATTAAGAGTTGCCTGCTAGATTGGGGCTCGGGGCCACAGTTCAAGCCAGGGGCTGGAAATAGATGCCGGACGGGCGATAAACCGACGTTTCGCGCTACGCATCCGGCGCGCACTCGCATACACTGCGCGGCCGTTTTTTGACTGGTATGCAAAGCAGATGAGCACTCCATCCCCGGCCCGTGCCCTTGGCATCGATTTTGGCACGTCCAACTCCACGGTCGGCTGGCTACGCCCTGGAGTGGAAACGCTGATCGCACTGGAGGACGGCAAGATCACGCTGCCCTCGGTGGTCTTTTTCAACATCGAAGAGCGCCGCCCGGTCTACGGTCGTCTTGCGCTTCACGAGTACCTCGAGGGCTACGAAGGCCGCCTGATGCGCTCGCTCAAGAGCCTGCTGGGTTCCAAGTTGATCAAGCACGACACCAGCGTGCTCGGGACAGCGATGCCGTTCAAGGACCTGCTCGGGCTGTTCATCGGCGAACTTAAAAAGCGTGCTGAAGCTGCTGCCGGTCATTCCTTTGAGCACGTCGTGCTGGGCCGTCCCGTGCATTTCGTCGATGACGACGCTGCCGCCGACCAGGAGGCAGAAGACACGCTGGCCGATGTGGCGCGCAAGATCGGCTTCAGGGAGGTTTCCTTCCAGTTCGAGCCCATCGCAGCGGCCTTCGACTACGAGTCAACGCTGAACCGTGAAGAGCTGGTGCTGATCGTCGACATCGGCGGCGGTACGTCGGACTTCTCGCTGGTGCGCCTGTCGCCGGAGCGTCGCCTGATTGATGACCGTCACACCGACATCCTCGCCACGGGCGGCGTGCACATCGGCGGTACCGACTTCGACAAGCAGCTGAGCCTGCAGGGCGTGATGCCGCTGTTTGGTTATGGCAGCCGGATGAAAAGCGGCGCCTACATGCCAACCAGCACACACATGAACCTGGCGACCTGGCACACGATCAACTCGGTGTATTCGCAAAAGTCGCAACTGGCGCTGGGCAGCATGCGCTATGACATCGAAGACACCCAGGGCATTGATCGGCTGTTCAGACTGATCGATCAACGCGCCGGTCACTGGCTGGCGATGGAAGTCGAAGAAACCAAGATCCAGCTGACCCACTCGGAAAATCGCCTGGTGCCGATGGACCGCGTCGAGCCCGGCCTGAGCGTGGACCTCACGCGGCAGTTGTTCGAATCGTCAATTGACGCCTTGCTCGAACGCGTGCGCGGCAGTGTGACGAATCTGTTGAATGACGCAGGCGTGGGTGTGACCGATGTCGACACCGTGTTCTTCACCGGCGGCTCCAGCGGCATCCCGGCCCTGCGCAACAGCGTCGCCGCCATGCTGCCCAAGGCCCGGCACGTCGAGGGCAACATCTTCGGCAGCATCGGCAGCGGGCTGGCGATCGAAGCCAAGAAGCGTTACGGCTGATCCCCCGCGGGGCGCTTGTAGGACTGGCTTTAGCCGGGAAGGCGTCAGGTGTCACGCCGCAAAATTGATGGTGTCTGCGCAGGCCTCTTCCCGGCTGAAGCCGGTCCTACACATCGCAGGCGCATCGTAGGACTGGCTTTAGCCGGGAAGGCGTCAGGCGTCACGCCGCGAAATTGAGGGTGTCCGCGCAGGCCTCTTCCCGGCTGAAGCCGGTCCTACTGAACATCGCGGCCCCACTGACTGACCGTGTGTACTTTGTGGGACCGGCTTTAGCCGGGAAGGCGTCGGGTGTCATGCGGCAAAATTGAGGGTGTTCGCGCAGGCCTCTTCCCGGCTGAAGCCGGTCCTACTGAATATCGCGGTCCCACTGACTGACCGTGTGCACTTTGTGGGACCGGCTTTAGCCGGGAAGGCGTCAGGTGTAGTGGTCAACTAATTCCGGACACCTCGATAGGTTGTTTCAAGGCCATCGTCCGTTCGTAAACGGTCGGTGGCAGATACCCCAGTTTTGAGTGCAGCCGCTCGTTGTTGTAATACCCAACGATGTATTGAGTGATGTCGCGTATCGCTTCGCCATGGTTGGCGTAATTGCGCCGCCATACCCGCTCCATTTTCAGGCTCAGGAAGAAGCGTTCCATCACCGCATTGTCCCAGCAGTTGCCCTTACGGCTCATGCTTTGCTGCATGCCGTGCCTGGCCAGCAGCGATCTGTAGATTGCGCTCGCATATTGGCTGCCGCGATCGGAGTGAGCGATCAGGCCAGGCGGCGGTTGACGCTGCGCGACGGCCATCTGCATCGCGCTGCACACCAGCTCTGCAGGCATGTTTGGGGCCATCGCCCAACCCACGATCTTGCGCGAGAACAAGTCCAGCACCACGGCCAGATAAAGCCAGCCGCTGCGCGTTCCTATGTAGGTAATGTCGGCGACCCAGGCGGTATTCACAGCCTGCGGTTCAAACTGACGGTTCAACACATTTTCAGCGATTGGCAGGTCATGCTTGCTGTCGGTCGTATGCACAAACTTAGGTTTCCACGCCGAGCGCAAACCATGGGCTCGCATCAGGCGGCGGACTTTACAGCGGCCTATTTCCATGCCCTTGGCCCGCAGAGCCTTGGTTAAAGAGCGGCTGCCGGAGCAGCCGTCGCTCACGGCAAACGATGCCTTGAGCTGCGCGACAATGGGACAACTGAGCCGAACAGGTGCTTGTGCACGCTTACGGGCCTCGTAAAAACCTGATCGACTGACGTTCAGCAGACGACAGACATGCGCCACCGGATAAGCCTTCTGTTGCAGTTGCCGAACAAGCCGATACGTCACTTCAGTTCGCGGGCAAAGAAGGCGGTAGCCTTTTTTAGGATGTCGTTGTCCATCTTGAGCTGCCGGTTTTCCTGCTCCAGCTGCCGAATGCGCTGTTGCTCAGCCGTCAGCGGGTTTCCTATCCCGGCCTGGCCCAACTGCTCGGCGTCGTATTGGCGGATCCACCGTCGTACGGCCGTCTCACCGAGATTCTGGTCCTGGCAAACCTGCGGAACGGTCAGCCCCTGATCCCTGACCATCTTTACAACTTCCAATTTGTAGCTGTCGTCAAACCTGTTGCGTTTTCTGGTCATGTAGAACTCCTCGATAAATGTATTTTCCACTTATCGAGGTGTCCGGGGAAATTAGACCACTGCAAGGTGTTACACCGCGAAATTGAGGGTGTCCGCGCAGGCCTCTTCCCGGCTGAAGCCGGTCCTACTACATCGCGGGCGCATCGTAGGACTGGCTTTAGCCGGGAAGGCGTCAGGCGCCACGCCGCGAAGTTGAGGCTGTCCGCGCAGGCCTCTTCCCGGCTGAAGCCGGTCCTACTGAACATCGCGGTCCCACTGACTGACCGTGTGCACTTAGTGGGACCGGCTTTAGCCAGGAAGGCGTCAGGCGTCACGCCGCAAAATTGAGGGTGTCCGCGCAGGCCTCTTCCCGGCTGAAGCCGGTCCTACACATCGCAGGCGCATAGTAGGACTGGTTTTAGCCGGGAAGGCGTCGGGTGTCACGCCGCGAAATTGAGGGTGTCTGCGCAGGCCTCTTCCCGGCTGAAGCCGGTCCTACACATCGCAGGCGCATCGTAGGACTGGCTTTAGCCGGGAAGGCGTCAGGTGTCATGCCGCGAAATTGAGGGTGTCTGCGCAGGCCTCTTCCCGGCTGAAGCCGGTCCTACTACATCGGAGGCGCATCGTAGGACTGGCTTTAGCCGGGAAGGCGTCGGGTGTGATGCCGCGAAATTGAGGGTGTCCGCGCAGGCCTCTTCCCGGCTGAAGCCGGTCCTCCACACCGCGGGTAGCCGCGAATGGTTGAAACCTGCCGCTACACCAGCTCTGCCCGGCGCAGTTCGCTCTTCAGGTACGCGTAATAAATCGGCCCTGCCACCACCCCCGGCAGGCCGAAGGCGGCTTCGAAGATCAGCATCGCCAGCAGCAACTCCCACGACTTGGCGCTGATCTGCCCGCCGACGATCCGTGCGTTGAGGAAATACTCGACCTTGTGGATCACAATCAGATAACCCAACGCCGCCACCGCCACCCAGATCGACAACGACATGCCGACGATGAAGATCAGCGTGTTGGACATCAGGTTGCCGACCACCGGAAGCAAGCCCAGCAGGAAGGTCAGCACGATCAGGGTTTTGGTCAGCGGCAAGTGCACGCCACACAGCGGCAGGATCACTGCCAGGAATATAGAAGTGAACGCCGTGTTCAGCAGCGAGATCTTGATCTGCGCGAAAACAATATTGCGAAAGGCCTGAGTCAGCAGGTGCAAACGCTCGAACAGTGCCGCCGCCAATGGCTTGCGCTTGGTGACATCGGGGATGCGCTGCAAGGCGATGATCGCGCCCAGCACCATGCCAATCAGTAACGTCACGAACATGTGCGCCGCACCCTTGCCGAGCAGCTGAAGCTCTCCCAGGTGCTTGGTCAGCCACGCGCTGAGGGACACCTGAAACTCGGTGGCACTGGCCGGCAGGTAGTTGTCGATGAAGGGCGGCAGCTGACCGCGGGCGCGGTCCACCAGAATCATGAATTTATCCAGCGACGCGCCGGGGTTTTCCGCCTCGTGCAGCAGGAAACTGATCGCGCCGGCAAACAGCAACGCCAGCACCGTCACCACCAGAGTCCCCAGCAACGCCACCGCCAGCCACCGCGCACGCTCGCCGGCAATCAGCCGTTGCAGCTGTGGGGTGAGCATGTCGACCAGTTCGTACACCAGCAAACCCGCTAGCAGACTGGGCAGAAGGTTGAGCGGCAAGACCAGCAGCAACCCGCCGAACACGAGAATGCAACTGGCCAGATAGACTTGACGGGGCGTAAACGTTGGCATACAGCCTCAAAACGAGCGGCGTGAAGGATGGGCAGTCTGCCAGCGTTCTGAGTGGAGAACCAGCGACGCGAAAGCCCTTCAGGGCTCAAGCGTTGGGAGGCTGCGATTGCAGGCCAGATCATCGGCCGCAATCGCAGAAAGTACAGGGGCCGGCGCCGCCTTTCGACGCCCGCCATTGGCTCGGAAAATTATTTCTTTTTAAGACAATCGCTCATGAACGCCTTGCGCGCATCGCCCTTGAGCGCTTGGGTGCTCGCGGTGGCGTTGCAGGTTTTCATCTTTTCCTGCTGAGTGGCGGCAGCCGCAGGCGCGGCCTTCAGGCAGGAGCTCATGAACGCCTTGCGCTCGTCGCCTTTGAGGGATTTGGCCGAGGCATCGGCGTTGCAGGTGGTCATCTTGTTTTGTTGGGCGGTGGCGGCAAAACCCTGGGCGCTCAGCAGCAGGCCCATCACCAGCAGAGGAATACGCAGCATGGTCATCGCTTTTCTCCGGAAGCGCCACGCACCTGCATGGCTTTCGGAGCAGTGTAGCCAAAGAATGTTGCTGCATATTTCTGCAAATGCGCAGCGTGCGCTGGACGTGCGCACTGACAGGCCGATAATGGCGCCTCATTCAGCCGCCGGGCCGGTCATGCAATACCTTTATCCACTGCTCACCGTCATGATCTGGGCGGGCAACAACGTCATCACCAAAGCCGCCGCGGGCCGTATTTTCCCGGCCGAGATCGGCTTCTATCGCTGGTTACTGGCCGGCTTGCTGTTCACGCCGTTTCTGCTGGGTCCCGTGCTGCGCAATCGGGCGCAGATCAAACCCATCATCGGCAAGGTGGTGGTTCTGGGCGTGCTGGGCATGGCGATTTATCAGAGCCTGGCGTACTACGCAGCGAACATCACGACGGCCACCAACATGGGCATCATTCTGTCGTTGGTGCCGGTGATGACCCTGGGCATGTCGATCGCCAGCCTCGGCACCCGGTTGACCGCAGGCGCGCTGGTCGGCGCGATCGTGTCGTTTGCGGGCGTGTTGTGGGTGGTGTCCCAAGGGAGCTGGAGCTTGCTGATTGCCCATGGCATCAACATCGGCGACGTGATGATGCTGGTCGCAACGCTGGCCTATGCGACCTACAGCACGCTGCTGAAGAAGTGGCAGTTGCGCATGCCGCCGTTGCAGCTGCTTTATTTGCAGATTCTGGTGGCGATCATCGCGCTGTTTCCGCTGTTCGCGATTTCACCGAAAACCGGCCTGAATGCGAGCAACATTCCGTTGGTGCTCTACGCGTGCATCCCGACCTCAATGCTCGCGCCGTTGCTGTGGATGAAAGCGATTTCCATCCTCGGGCCAAGCCGTACCACGTTGTTTTTCAACCTGGTGCCGATCCTGACGGCGCTGGTCGCTGCGCTCGCACTGGGCGAGCAGCTGGCGTCGTATCACTTCATCGGCGGTGCCCTGACGCTGGGCGGGGTGATCCTGGCAGAACGCTGGACCACACCGCTGCGCAAGGCCGCAATGCATTAACGCTGTCCGTCGGATGAAACCGGCTATCAGGCTTTGTCGTGCTCCTGCGCAGCGTGAATCGACACGTCGGTAATGCCCAGCACGTGGGGCAGACCGATGGTGTCCTCACCGGTATCGAAGGGGTCATCTTCAACGGCCACGTTGTGCTTGAGCGCCAGCTCGTGCACAACCTCGATGATTGGCACGTCGAGGTTTTCAATCAGATCGACATGGTGCTCACCGGCCAGCGTGTACTCGATTTCATAAAGCTCTTTATCGCTCATCGCATCTCTTCCTACGCGACCTCACGGGTCGACTGATCACGAACTACGGCCAAATAAGTCAAAGACCGGCGGCTTTGAGACGCGCGGCATGTTCAAGGAACAACCCCACGGGATCGGCTCCGTTGCCCACCAGCCCGAAGTGCTGGTTGACGATGTCGAAATGGTCGAGCGGGTAGTCATCACCGATGACTTTACCCAAGTGAGAACTGCATCTCCCGACCATGCCATCAGATTGACCCCGCTCTTTCGTGAACGTGCGAGCAAATATTCGGCAAGTGAGATTTGACGTATCAAAGAGGTTCTTGCCGCGGTCGGTACGCCCCGGTTGCAGGGTCCCTGACCACGAGTAATAGCGCACGCCGCCGACCTCCTCCTCGCCCTGCCCGCCCCAGTGTTCGGGCAATCCCTGGGGGAACCGCCGGTTGAAGTGCGCCACGCCGCGTGCGGTCAGCGAATGGTGCGCAGCGTCGACATCCACGGGCAGGCGCGTACCGCGATAACCGGTGTCGAGCAGGCTGGTGATGAGCGTGGTGAGGCGGATGGCAGCGTTGACCACACGCCCTTTCAGGGTATGGGGCGGGTAATGCGCTTCAAAGTAGTCGGCCAGTTCGGAGCCATGGTTGGGCCCCGCGACGGAGGTGACCGAGGCGACCAGGTCCGGGCGTACGCCAGCAACATACCGAATGGTCAGCGCTCCCTGACTGTGACCGATCAGGTTGACCTTCGCCGCGCCGGTTTCCTTGAGAACTTCCTGGACTCGGGCCAGCAATTGCTCGCCGCGAATCTCGGTGGAATTGACCGCCGACACCATGACCGGAATCACCTGCGCGCCGCCCCGACGCAGCGCCGGCACGATGCCGAACCAATACGGATAGACCACCAGTTTCACGAAGCCTATCAATCCCGGTACCAAGACGATGGGATAACGGGTGGCCTGCTCTTGCGACATTAAGGAGCGTTCCTCAGTGAGCGTTTTTGTTCAGCGCTGCGGGGTCAAGTCAGCCACGTCAAAGTAGCCGGGAAACATTCATAAAACATGACAGTACGGGTAATGCCCCATCGCCATCAATTTGATCGAACTCTTTTGCATCTTGAATGCTCCTAACAGCAACGGGCCAACAATGGCCTTTTTCGCGGAGCGATTCGAATGTTCAAGCAATCCCTGGCAGTAGTGATTTCCATGGCCGCATTGGCCGGTTGCGCATCGACCACCCTGCCGAACCCGGTTGATTACGCGACCTATCGCAATGAGCCGCTGGTCAAGCAAGTCGAAGAAGGCATGACCAAAGAACAGGTCCTGACCATCGGCGGCACGCCATCGACCTCCATTCAGCGTCGCGCCCACCCAGGTACTTGCAACAACTACGTGCTGAACCGCGAAGGCCATCAGCAGGCGTACTACGTCACCTTCGACAACAATGGCCGCGTCAACAGCAAGGGTTTCATGACCTGCGAACAGCGTGACGCCAACGAACGCGCCATGTGATCTGACGCCGTCCGTATGAATGGGTGAGTCCGCTCGCGATCACGAGCGCCGAGGCATCGCAAAGATGCCCGGCGCTGCCGCTGTCGCGAGTGATTCCCTTGAAGCAAGCGCACCCCGTCTTGACTCCGCATCACCCTCGTCCCCCTACAACCCGACCATCTGACACTGCGTCAAAAAGTCCCCGAACAAAAATCAAACTTTTGCCAGCGCCCACCACTCACACCTTAAGACCCGATCTCGCCGGGCGCCTGCTTGACGTATGGCGCAACAGAGCGCGACGGAAAAAACCGTAAAAGCCCTGGAGAAATCTGATGATCAATCTGCACCCAATGACCGACGTCGCCACCCTGCGAGAGCGCGCACGCAAAAACGTCGAAGACGGCGCCGTCACTGAAGGCTACAACGGTGATCGTGATGAGGTCCTGCGTCTGCTGAACTCGTCGCTGGCCACTGAGCTGGTCTGCACCCTGCGTTACAAGCGCCACTACTTCATGGCCAAGGGCATCAAGTCCCACGCCGCCGCTGATGAGTTTCTGGAACACGCCAATCAAGAGCTCGAACACGCTGACAAGCTGGCCGAGCGCATCGTGCAGCTGGGTGGCGAGCCGGAATTCAACCCGGACCTGCTGAGCAAGAACTCCCACGCCCAGTACGTGGCCGGCAACACACTGAAAGAGATGATCACCGAAGACCTGGTGGCCGAGCGTATCGCGATCGACAGCTACCGCGAAATCATTCAGTACATCGGCGACCAAGACCCGACTACCCGCCGTATCTTTGAAGAGATCCTGGCGCAGGAAGAAGAGCACGCCGACGACATGGCCGACCTGCTCGACGGCCTCTGATACGCGACACGCAATGCAAAAAGCCAGGGCACATGCCCTGGCTTTTTTGTGGGTAACTTTCAGGCGGGATGTTTAGCGGATACCGGGCTCTTCGCGAGCAAGCTCGCTCCCACAAGGGCCAGATCAACCTGACGCTGAATCAGGCGCCGAACGCGGTTCTGTGGGACCGGGTACCAAGCAAGCCTGCGCCGAACCCGGGCATATTGTGTGAGTGAAGACGGCACAGAATCCTGCGCCGACCTTATTTCACAGTCTTAGGCGCCTTGCCCGAGCGCATCTGCTCCAGCAACCCGGTGCACTGGTTAGGCGCGTCGCCGCTGCTCGGTGCCACCAGTGCCAGCAATCCCGCCGCCGGTCCGACTGCAGCGCCCAACAGCACCATGCCCGCGCCGCGCAGCAACAGCGGACCTGACTCAACACCCGCGTTGGGTTTGCTGAACGGCCCACGCACATACAGCGGCGAACGCAGGGAGAAGACCCGGAAGCCTTTCGATTCGGGCGTCACCTTCATGTCCAGTTGCTCGGTCTTCAGGTTCGCCGTGCCATCGACGTAAATAATCGCGTTCTCGGTATCGAACACAAACACCTTCGTGCTCGCCAAGCCGTCCTTGAAGCCGACATCAGTGGCCGCACAGTTGATCTTCACGTCCTTGTCGCCGAACAGCTTGCCCACCACGTAGTTGCCAACGTTCAGGCCCGCAATCTCCATCAGGCCACGGCTGACGGCGCCGTCGTTGATCAGCATCTTCAGCTCGCCGTTGGACGTGCCCAGCAACGCTGCCACCGAGTTGCCACGGCCACTGAGGTCGGCATCACCGTTGAGCTCACCAAAGCTGGTTTTCATCGGTTCGAAGGTGGGGAACAGCTGCTTGAGCTTGAAGCCGCGAGCCGACAGTTTCGCGCGGCCCTCCAGCGGCTGGGTGTGCCCGTTGAGCTTGATGTCGGCGTCGAGCTTGCCGCCTGCCACACCAAACCGCAGCGGTTCCAGACTCAGCACACCATCGTTGAGCACCACGTGGGTGTACAGGTCGGTGAACGGCAGGTCGGCGCTCTGCACAATGCGCTTGCCGGTGAACTCGACGTCGGCGTCCATGGCAGCCCAGCGGTCGGTCTTGAACTCCTCGACCGGCAGCACCTTGCCTGTCGGCTGCTTGCTCTCGCCGCCCCGGGTTTTCTGCTCGGCATTGGAATCGGCGCCAATCAGCGGCTTGAGGTCCGCCATCAGCAGTTGGTTGGACACCAGCGCGCCGGTCAGCTTGGGGCGAGGTTCGCTGGCGGCAAAGCCGAGATCACCGTGGATGTCGCTGTCGCCGATCTTGCCGTTGAAGCCCTTGTACTGGAACGACGCACCCGCCGGGTCGTGCAGTTTCGCGATCAGGCGGCCGTCTGTGGAGTACGGAGGGGAATCCGGCAGCGTCACGCCGGTCAGCGGATAGAGATTGCTGAGGCTGTCGCCGGACAATTTCAGGCGCAGGTCCAGTTCACCCAGATTCTGCGGATCGGTAACCGTGCCTGCGATCGCAACACGCAAGGCGCCCGCGCTGACGTCGGCCTGCACCGGGAATGGCAACGCCGCGTCTTTCAGCGCCAGTAGCCCACCTACCTTGCCGCTGCCGTTGAGTTTCTGGCCGTGGTACTGGCCTTTGGCAGTAAAGCCGAAGGCATAGTCCTGAGCCGAAGCGCCCTTGTCCTGAACCTTCTTCGCCTCGCTGCTGCCGACGATGTCGCTGTAGGGGATCGGCTTGCCCAGCATGTCGATGACGACATCGACGGCCGTGTTGATCTTCTGGTCGTTGTAGCTCACGAAGCCTTTGTCGAAGCCGATCGAGCCGATGTCGACCACCCAGCTCGACGGTTTGGCGTTCGGGTCGCTCTTGGGCAGATCAAAGACCCAGTTGGCGCGGCCATCGGCCAGACGCTCGATCTTCGCGTTGGGCTCGGTCAGGTTGATACGCGGGATGACCACGCGCTGGGCCAGCAACGGCAAGGGAGACAAACGCAGGTCGACGCGCTTGAGCGTGACCATCTGCGGCGTCTTTGACCATTCCGGGTTGCCCAGTGCGATGTCTTCCGCCGACAGGTGCGGCCACGGCACCCAGGCGCGCCAGCCGCCTTCATCGGGCTCGCGGTGCCAGCTCACGGCCAGATTGCCGTTGATGGCAAAGGGACGATGGAGTTCTGCAGACACCTTCTCGTTGATGGTCGGCTTGAGTCGGTTCCAGTCGAACGTGGCGATCACAATGATCAGAATCACCAGCAACAGCAGCAGGATTGCGGCTGTCCAGGCGAAGATTTTACGGCCTCGCGTCATTGCGTTGTCTCCCCAAAAACCGATGCGCCATCCAGGGCGCGTCTCGTACGTCGTAACGCTTCGACTGAGAAAAGCCGCGTCGGTTTGATCAAATCTGTATTCAAGGCCAGAAAAGTTCCGCACCCCACCGATACCGTACGTCCAGACGGGCTTGGCGATCCCTCTGAAACTCGCTGAAAGGCCCGCCGGGCAACGAGTCCAGAGGCGCATCATTTCTGTCGATGGTCACCATCAGCTCGCTGAACTTCTTTATCAAGCGGGCAGCGGTAAAATCGCCAGCACGTTCACATCACCCTTTACACCCGAGCATCCTTCCATGAAACGCCAGTTGATTGCCCTGACCCTTTCCCTGCTTGCCTCGAGCGCGTTCGCGATGCCTGCCAGCGAACAAGCGATCCTCGGCGAAGCAAAGGCGACACAGCATTCCGGTTTGCCGACCCTTGCGCAGGACGGCCCCGACCGATTGATCAATCAATATCAGCGCGTCGCCGAAAACGGCCCTGATCGGCTGATTCAGCAGTATCAGCGCATTTCCTGATTTTTACCCGCTGCGTCAAAAGCTTCCCGGCTAAAGCCAGTCCTATGGAAACAACGCGGCGCTTGTTAGTGGAACCGGCTTAAGCCGGGAAGAGGCCGGTTTGAGCACTCTCAATCCGCAACAACCCCACGATGAGAACAGCCCGGCCCTGATCGCCGGGCTTTTTATTGCCCGACGTCAAACCGGGTTCGACGCCACGCAAACGCATTTGCTAGAGTTGCGGCCCATGCCTCTATCAGATACACGCCCCATGCTGCCCCGCGCCGAACAGAAACAGCAGACTCGCCATGCCCTGCTCGATGCAGCCCGGGGTCTGATGGAGAGCGGACGCGGTTTCGGCAGTCTGAGCCTGCGCGAGGTGGCGAAAACAGCCGGCATCGTACCCACCGGTTTCTATCGGCACTTCGATGACATGGACCACCTCGGCCTGGCGCTGGTCAGCGAAGTCGGTCAGACCTTCCGCGAAACCATCCGCCGCGTGCGGCACAACGACAACATCGACAGCGGCATCATCGACGCCTCCATCCGCATCTTTCTGGACGTCGTGGCCGCCAACCGCTCGCAGTTTCTGTTCCTGGCGCGCGAACAATACGGCGGCTCGCTGAAGGTCCGACAGGCGCTCGGTGCGCTGCGCGAAGGCATCATCGCCGACCTCGCGACCGACCTGGCGTCGATGCCCAAATTCCATCACCTGAACACCGACGACCTCTCGGTCATGGCCGACCTCGTGGTAAAAAGCGTGTTTGCCATGCTTCCGGAGCTGATCGATCCGCCGCCCCCGGCATTGGCCGAACATTTGACCCCCCGCGCGAAAATCACTCAGCAACTGCGCTTTATCTTCATCGGCGCCAAGCGTTGGCAGGGATTGGGCAGCACCGAGTGAGTCGCGACGCTTCACTCCTCTGCAACACGGCTTCATGACCCTCCCTTCGCACCACGGAGGTGCGCCTTCGCAACTGACGCACCGATAAGTCGCACTCAGGTGATCAGCCCCGCCCTTACTGCACCGTATTCTGGCAATTTCTGCCCTGTCCATCTGTTGGCAAGCCACTTGCTCTAGCCCTTGCATCGCACATTGCTGGAAGCTTTCTGATGCTGGTGATTCATCAACGGGTCGAACCTCAGGCTGAATGGGCCGCAGAGCTGCATTTGATATTCGAGGCGCGGAGCAAAAGCCGGCTGCGCTGTTTCAGTGCCGAGGGCGAAGACGTCGGGCTGTTCCTTGAGCGGGGCCAGCCGCCGCTGCGTGATGGCGACTTTCTCAAGGCTGAAGACGGGCGGATCGTGCGTGTTTGCGCGCGCCCCGAGCAACTGATGCACGTGACGTGCAGCAACACGTTCGAGCTGACCCGGGCGGCGTATCACTTGGGCAACCGCCATGTGGCACTGCAAGTAGGCGACGGCTGGCTGCGTCTGCTCGACGACTACGTGCTCAAGGCCATGCTCGATCAACTGGGCGCCACGACCGAATCCATCGAAGCCCCCTTCCAGCCCGAGCACGGCGCCTATGGCGGCGGCCATCACCACTCGCGCGCCGGTGAGGAAGATTTCAATTACGCGCCGCGCATTCATCAATTCGGCGTACGCACGTGAACGCAGCCTGGGCGCTGCTGCGTCTGGCCAGCCCCCAGCTGCCGATCGGCGGCTACAGCTATTCCCAGGGCCTGGAAATGGCGGTCGAGCAATCGACCGTCCACGACTCGGCCAGCGCCGCCCGCTGGATTGGCGACCAGTTGCTGCTCAACCTTGCACGATTCGAGGCGCCGCTTTTACTGGCGCACTGCACGGCGGCTGCCGAAGACGACTGGGCGGCCTTGTTGCAATTGAGCGAAGAGCATCGCGCCAGCCGCGAAACCCGCGAACTGCATCTGGAAAGCCGGCAGATGGGCTACTCGCTGCAGCAATTGCTCAACGGTCTGCCGGAAATGGATCAGCCCGCGCGGGACTTTCTACAGCGTATGGGCGAGCCACATCTGGCGCTGGGTTGGGCACTGGCCGCGCGCGCCTGGCAGATCAGCCCTCAGGACGCGCTCGCTGCCTGGCTCTGGAGCTGGCTCGAAAACCAGTTGGCGGTGCTGATGAAAACCCTGCCACTGGGGCAGCAAGCTGCACAGCGCCTGACCAGTGAGTTGCTGCCGCTGCTGCAGAAGGCCCAGCACGACGCGACCGTACTGAATCCTGAACACATCGGCAGCGCGCCATTCGGTCTGGCGCTGGCGAGCATGAACCATGAGCGGCAGTACAGCCGCCTGTTCCGATCATGAGGTGGCTGCCATCGCCGCAGCACCTCGAACCGCACACCATGCTTAACGGAGAGAACGAATGAACAGCCAACCTTTGCGCGTCGGCATCGGCGGTCCGGTCGGGTCCGGCAAGACCGCGCTGACGCTCGCGCTGTGCCTGGCCCTGCGCGATCGTTACAACCTCGCGGTGGTCACCAACGATATCTACACCCGTGAAGACGCTGATTTTCTGGTGCGCAATGAAGCACTGGCGCCCGAGCGCATCATCGGCGTCGAAACCGGTGGCTGCCCGCACACGGCGATCCGCGAAGACGCTTCGATCAATCTGGAAGCGGTCGACCAGCTCAATCGGCGCTTCGAGGGGCTGGACCTGATCATCGTCGAATCCGGCGGCGACAACCTGTCCGCGACGTTCAGCCCGGAGCTGTCGGACCTCACCATTTATGTGATCGACGTGTCAGCCGGCGACAAGCTGCCGCGCAAGGGCGGCCCCGGCATCTGCAAATCCGATCTGCTGGTGATCAACAAGATCGACCTCGCGCCGCTGGTGGGTGCATCGCTGGAGATGATGGACCGCGACACGAAGAAGATGCGCGGCGACAAGCCGTTCGTGTTCAGCAACCAGAAAACCGGTCACGGCCTGGAGCAGATCATCGCGTTCATCGAGCGCCAGGGTCTGCTGACTGCGGCCTGATTTCGTCCACCCAAATGGCTAACACCCAAGTGAAGCAAGGAATTCATTCATGAACGGCAAAAAAGTATTCGGCGCGTTGGCGCTGCTCCTCGTTCCGGCGCTGGCCTTCGCCCACCCCGGCCATGATGAAAGCGGTCTTGTGGCCGGCATCAGCCATCCACTGGGCGGCATCGATCACCTGCTGGCGATGATCGCTGTCGGGCTTTGGGCTGCACAGCAAAAAGGCGCCGCGCGCTGGGCGCTGCCGTGCACGTTTGTCGGCACCATGCTGATGGGCGGCTTGCTCGGGTTTGAAGGCCTGGCATTGCCGGCACTGGAGAGCGGCATTGCGGCATCGGTGTTTGCATTGGGCCTGGCGGTCGCGCTGGCCGTACGCCCGCCACTGTTCATGGCTGTAGCAGCGACGGCGCTGTTTGCGCTGTTCCACGGCGTCGCCCACGGTCTGGAGCTCCCTGAAATGTCGAGCCCGTGGGGCTATGCCCTCGGATTCGTCGGCGCGACGGCTGCGCTGCATGCAGCGGGTTATGCCGTGGTGCGGTTTCTGCCAACCGCGGCGGCACCAGTGGTGCGGATCGCAGGTGCGCTGTCGGCCGCAGCCGGCATCTGGTTGTTCGCGGGCTAAACCATGCGTTATAGGGTTCGGCGGGGATCAATCGATCCCCGCTGCCCCGCCCGCCTCACCTCCTGCTACCATGTCGCGCAATTTGCCACTGCCGTGACGCCATCCAATGCCTGACGCTTCCCTTCCCACCGCCAAGTCTGAACTGTCCGCCCTGTTTACTGAGCTGCAGCAGCACTTCATGCGCGTGGTCGTGCCGTTGTGGCAGGGCCCGGGGTGGAATGCCGAGATGGCGTTGCCGTTCGAGGCGCTCGACGCCCAGCATCGGCCTTTGCCGCCACAGCGCTACCGGGCCATGGCCTGCGCGCGTCAGCTGTTTCTGTTTTCAAGCCTGATCGATCACCCCGACGTGCCCGACGCCGCCACCCGCGCGGCCTCGCTGTTTCGTTCGTTGCAGCAGCACTTTCACGACGCCGAGCACGGCGGCTGGTTCTACAGCATTGATCCACAGGGCGCACCGCTGGATCGCCGCAAGGATCTCTACACTCACGCCTTCATCGTCTTCGCCTGCGCGCACTACTGGGGCAAGGTCCGTGAGCCGTTGGTGGAGTCGGTGCTTAATGCCGCGCTGAACGTGGTCGCCGAACGCTTCGCCGATGGCGATGGCTTGTACGAATCCGTGCTGGCCGAGGATTGGTCTTCGCTCAACGCCGGCCCGCTGCAAAACCCGCTGATGCATCTGGCCGAAGCATTTCTCGGCACCTTGGCCGTGCGTGATGACGCTGACACGCTGGCGGCGCTGGATGCCCTGGTAGAAGCCATGCAGCGACGCTTCGTGGACGTCGATCACGGCGTCATGCTGGAGAAACTGCTGGACGCTGTGGATAACTGGTCCGAGCCGGGTCATCAGTTTGAATGGTTTTATCTGCTGGCATCGTCCGCGCGTCTGCGGGGCACGCCGCTGTATCGCTCGCTGGAGACTGCATTCGCCCACGCCGAAGCACAGGGTGTCGACCAGACGACTGGCGCGGTCGCGGCGATGCTGGAAGTGGACGGTTCGGTAAAAGACGGCACGCAGCGCATCTGGGCTCAGGCTGAATACCTGCGCGCGCTGACGTTACGGCCTGAGAGCGAACATCTGCTGGCGCGCCAATTGACTGCGCTGCAAACGCAGTTCCTGCATCCTACCGGCTGGAACGAGTGCCTCGACAGCCAGGGACAGATCAGCCGCAGCGACATGCCGTCGACAACGCCGTATCACCTGGCGACCTGCTACATCGGGCTGGCCGAGTTTTTTATCGGCTGAGCTGATTCCCTGATGGCCATCCCATCAGAGATTGGCGGCGACCCCTTTGGGAGCGAGCTTGCTCGCGAATGGGCAGGTACATCCGCTAAATATTCAGCGGTTGGAATGCCGTCTTGTGAGCAAGCTCACTCCCACATGGACGGCGCTGCCCTCTGGAACGCGCCGCGTGTCGGGCGACGCTAATCTCCTAAAACCCTACTTATTTCTCCCCGCGACTGCGATCAATCGCAAACCCGGCCCAGGTCTGGCTCACGGGCATCAGCTCCAGGCTGTTGACGTTGACGTGGGCCGGCGTGTTCATGATCCAGAAGATGGTGTCGGCGATGTCCTGGGGCTGGATCGGCTCGGCGCCTGCGTAGGTGGCGTCGTACTTGGCCTGATCGCCGCCGAAACGCACCAGCGAGAACTCGCTCTCACACAGGCCCGGCTCAAGGTTGGTCACCCGTACGCCGGTGCCGACCAGGTCGTTGCGCAGGTTCAGCGAGAACTGTCCGACGAACGCTTTGGTGCCGCCATATACGTTACCGCCCGGGTACGGATAATTCCCCGCAACCGAGCCAAGGTTGACGATGCTGGCGCCGCGGCCGTAGGCGATCAGACGCGAAAGCAGCGTGCGCGTTGTGTAAACCAGCCCTTTGATGTTGGTGTCGATCATGGTGTCCCAGTCATCCAGATCGCACTTGGGTGCAGGATCAATCCCCAGCGCCAGGCCTGCGTTGTTGATCAAGCCGCGGATCTTCGCGAATTCAGCCGGCAGGCTTTCCACGGCGCGCTCCACGCCTGCGCGATCGCGCACGTCCAGCGTCAGCGTGTGCACCTTGGTCTGTTTCGACAATTCGGCGCTCAGCGCCTGCAAGCGGTCTTCACGGCGACCGGTCAGCACCAGCGACCACCCCGCCTCGGCAAAACGACGGGCGCAGGCTTCGCCAAACCCGGAAGTGGCCCCGGTAATGAATACGGTAGAGGTCATTTCTTTCTCCTGACTAAAGATGCGGGCTTATCAAGCCAAGCGGGAATGTCACGCAAGCAGCGTTGCGTGTAGGAAGGTTCTGGAGAATGCCCGCCCGCACAGGCCGGGATCAAGCACCATCCGCAACATGGTCATACAACCGCTCTGCTGTATAAAAAATAACCAATTGCTCCCAACCCTTACACCATGTGGCCTGCAGACACTTTTGCCCACCTTATCCACAGTCAGACGTACATTTTCTGGGGGCAACTCTAAAACGCCGAAAGTCCCGGCATACGCGGCGTGTGGGTAACTCAGCGCATGTTTTTACTTGACCGGCCATGGGCCATCTGCCGTCGACTTTCTCAAGACTTGGGTGCGCGGACAGGATTGCTGCGTGAACGCCAGAGATTGCGCTATCTGCGGCGGTCTTTCCAACGGTTGCACACAGACTTATCCACAGGCAGACACCTTATAAAGACTGTATAAAAAACCAGCCACAAGAACGTTGACAAACCCCCTCAAAATACCGGCCGAAAGCGCTGGTCAAATATTGATCAGCATGCTGCAAGCCACGTAAATAAAGGCCTCCAGCCAGCTGCTCCCAACTTATTCACAGTCACCTCCACAGTAAAACTGAACAAGTCAAAAGCGTGACAAAACAGCGATTTGCAGCGGCTATATGTCGCGTTTTCGCATCTGCCCAAAATTGTTTTCCACAATTCGGCTCCCGCATAAAAAAGCCCCGGAAGTTATCCACCCGAGGCTTGTTTGAGCCGCATTGATCAGCAATCAGTGACCGCCAAGATAGGCGTTTCTGACCTCCTCGTTGGTGAGCAATTCCTTACCCGTGCCCGTCAGGCGAATCTCGCCGTTGACCATCACGTAAGCTCGGTCCGACAGCTTCAGCGCATGGTTGGCGTTCTGCTCGACCAGGAAGATGGTCATGCCGGTCTGCGCCAGCTCGCGCAGCGTTGCGAAAATCTGCTTCACGATGATGGGTGCCAGCCCCAGGCTCGGTTCGTCCAGCAACAGCAACTTGGGACGGCTCATCAACGCCCGCGCAATGGCGAGCATTTGCTGTTCGCCCCCGGACATCGTCATCGCCCGCTGATTGCGACGCTCCTTGAGCCGCGGGAACATCTCGAACATGCGCTGCATGTCTTCGCTGGCGTGTTTGTCGCCGATGGGGATGGTGCCCATCATCAGGTTCTCTTCCACCGACATGTCCGGGAACACACGGCGGCCTTCCGGCGACTGCGCGATGCCATTGGACGCGATGTAGTGCGACGACTTGTGGGTGATGTCGGTGCCCTGATAGATGATCTGTCCACTGGCCGCGCGCGGCTGGCCGAAGATCGACATCAGCAGCGTGGATTTACCCGCGCCGTTGGAGCCGATCAGGCTGACCGTCTCGCCCTCGTCAATGTGCATCGAGACTTTCTTCAAGGCCTGAATCGGACCGTAATACACGTCGATCTCTTTCAGTTCGAGGATCGGCTTACTCATACCAACTCCTCTTCATCAGCGCCCAGATACGCCGCGATCACTTTCGGATCGTTGCGGATCTGCTCCGGTTTGCCCTTGGCGATCACGTTGCCGTGGTCGAGCACGACGATGTCGTCGGAAATGCCCATGACCATGCCCATGTCGTGCTCGATCAGCACGATGGTCATGTCGTGATCGTCGCGCAGGTGGCGAATCATGCCGCTCAACGCCTCGGTTTCCTGCGGGTTCAAGCCGGCTGCCGGTTCGTCCAGACAGATGACCTGCGGCCGCGTGCACATCGCCCGCGCGATCTCCAGACGGCGTTGCTGGCCGTAGGAAAGCTCACCGGCCAGACGGTTCGCGCAGTCCACCAGATCCACCACCTCGAGCCAGTAGAACGCGGTGTTCATGGCGTCTTCTTCGGCCTTGCGATAGGCCTTGGTGTTGAGGATGCCGGCCAGCATGTTGCGATTGACCCACATGTGCTGTGCGACCAGCAGGTTCTCGACGACGGACATTTCCTTGAACAGGCGAATGTTCTGGAAGGTACGCGCAAGCCCCGCACGGTTTACCAGGTGCGTGCCGCCAAACATTTTGTAGTACAGGCGGCTGCCAAAGCGCTTGGGCGACGCGAAGTCAGCAGCGCGAAATTGTTCGCCGAGCAACTGAATGACGTTGGTTTTCTTGCCCCGCGCGTTGAGCTCGATGCGCCCGCCGGTGGCTTTGTAGAAACCGGTCAGGCAGTTGAACACCGTGGTCTTGCCGGCGCCGTTCGGGCCGATGAGGGCGAAGATCGAGTTGCGCCGCACTTGCAGGCTGACGTCGCTGAGGGCCTTGATGCCGCCGAAGTGCATCATCAGGTTTTCGACGGACAGAACGATTTCGTCGCTCATCACGCGCCCTCCACTTTAGCCAGCACGCCTTTGCGTGGCTGCACGCCGGTACGGCTGATGCGGATCAAGCCACGGGGACGCCAGATCATCATCAGCACCATGAGGATGCCAAACAGCAAGACGCGGTATTCCGCGAAGCTGCGCAGCAGTTCCGGTGCGACGGTCAGCACGAACGCCGCGATAACCACGCCGACGGTCGAGCCCATGCCGCCGAGCACGACGATGGCGAGAATCAACGCCGACTCGAAGAAGGTGAACGAGGTCGGGTTGACGAAGCCTTGATAGCTGGCGAAGAACACGCCGGCCAGCCCTGCGGTCGAGGCGCCGATGGTGAAAGCCGAAAGCTTGACCAGCACGTGGTTCAGGCCCATGGAGCGGCAGGCGATTTCGTCTTCACGCAGTGCCTCCCACGCGCGGCCGACCGGCATGCGCGTCAGGCGATGCTTGACGTACAGCACCGCCAGCACCACCAGGAACAGCACGGTGTAGATGAAAATGAATTTCAGGTCCGGGTTGTATTCGAAGCCGAAATACTCGTGGATGGGGATGCCGCCGTCTTTGGCGCGACGTCCGAACTCCAGGCCGAAGAAGGTCGGCGCAGGCACCGCCACGCCGTTGGGTCCGCCGGTGAACGACAGCCAGTTATTGAGCACCAGACGAATGATCTCGCCGAAGCCCAACGTCACGATCGCCAGGTAATCCCCGTGCATGCGCAGCACCGGAAAGCCGAGGATGCAACCGGCAAGCGCCGCCGCAATGGCTGCCAGCGGCAACGCCGACCAGAACCCCAGGCCCAGATACTGATAACCCAGTGCCAGGCCGTACGCGCCAATCGCATAGAAAGCCACGTAACCCAGATCGAGCAGACCAGCGAGCCCTACCACGATATTAAGGCCCAGGCCCAGCAGCACATAGATCAGGCCGAGGATCACCACGGTCAGCACATACTTGTCGGCGAAGACCGGGAAAATCACCGCAATCAGAATCATCAGCGGAATGATGAAACGCAGGCGCGTCTTGTAACCCGGTGGCAGCACGTGCACGCCTGAGCCCGAGTTTTCGAAGCTCTGGGCGATGGCCACGCCCTTCGGCGTCTGCAGGAACAGGCTCATGAAGAAACGACCGACAACGACCACGCCCACCAGCACGGCGACGCGCCCTGGTTGCAGGTTGAAGCCGTAACCGTCGAGCACGATGCCGACGATCGGGCCGAACACGATCAACGCCAGCAGTCCGGCGATCACCGCGTCGATCAGGCTTTGTTTGATATCAATGGGTTTAGTAGGTGCAGACATGGTTATACCTTCGCCACGAGTGGGCGACCCAGCAGGCCTTGGGGACGGAAGATCAGAATCACTACCAGCAGGCCGAAACTGAACACGTCTTTGTAGTCAGAGTTGATCAGGCCGGAGAACTGCGACTCGGCCACCCCCAGGATCAGCCCGCCGAGCATGGCGCCCGGCAACGAACCAATGCCGCCCAGGACCGCTGCGGTAAACGCCTTGATGCCGATGACGAAGCCGGCGAAGAAGTCGAAGGTGCCGTAGTTCATGGTGATCAGCACGCCGGCCAGTGCCGCCATGGCCGCGCCGATGATGAATACGTAGGAAATGACCCGGTCGGTATTGATGCCCAGAATCGAGGCCATCTTGCGATCCTGCTGCGTGGCGCGGCACATGCGGCCCAGCTTGGTGTACTTGATGATGTAGGTCAGTACGCCCATGCCGACGAAGGCGGCGATCAGGATGAAGATTTTGGTGTAGGTGATCTGTACGAAGCCGCTGCCGACATCGAAGCGCATGGCGCCTTCGAGCAGGGTCGGTACGCCTTGCTGGCGTGGGCCCTGAGCGATCTGCGCGTAGTTCTGCAGAATCAGGGAGATGCCGATCGCACTGATCAGCGGCGCCAGACGGGTCGAGTTACGCAGCGGTTTATACGCCACGCGCTCGATGACGAAGCCGTACACACCGGTCACCACAATGGTGAAGATCAGTGTGCCGAGAATCAGAAAGGGGAATGACTCAACGCCGAAGAACGACAGTACGGCGAGGCCAATGGCTGCGAGGTAGGCGGAGATCATGTACACGTCGCCGTGGGCGAAGTTGATCATGCCGATGATGCCGTAGACCATCGTGTAACCGATGGCGATCAGGCCATAGACCGAGCCCAGTGTCAGGCCGTTGACCATTTGCTGCAGGAAAATACCGTCCATCACGCACGCTCACGAACTTGAAAGGCCAGCCTGACGCGCGGCGACCATTCCCTCGTGAGGAACAGAGCGGCGCACACAGTGGCAACAGAAGAAATCCGGCGCCGCTGTCAGACAGCGCCGATTACCGGATCAGAACGTTTCCCGGCTCACCCCCGGGAAACGGCCGATCCGACTAAGCGCTTAACTCACTTCTGCTTTTCGAGTTGGTGATATTTGCCGTCCTTGTCCCACTGGTAAACCACGTAGTCAGAGACTTTCAGGTCGCCCTTGGTGTCCCAGGCTTTCTCGCCCATGACGGTTTTGACAGGATGGGCTTTCAGGAACTTGGCAGCGTCCTCGCCTTTGTTCGACTTGGCGCCGTTAAAGCCAGCAGCCAGGGCCTGAACCGAAGCGTAAGCGTAGAGGGTGTAGCCTTCTGGCTCGTAGCCGGATTTGCGGAACTGCTCAACCACAGCCTTGCTGTCTGGCAGCATGCGCGGGTCGGCGCCGAAGGTCATGTACACGCCATCGACGTATTGCGCGCCGCCAGCGGTGGTCACCAGCTCGTCGGTCACAACGCCGTCGTCGGACATGAACTTCACGTCTTTCAGGCCTTGCTCACGCAGTTGGCGAACCAGTGGACCGGCTTCCGGGTGCAGGCCGCCGAAGTAAACGACGTCAGCGCCAACGGAGCGGATCTTGGTGACCAGGGCGCTGAAGTCTTTTTCGCCACGGGTCAGACCTTCTTCCAGCACAGGCTTCACGCCGCGAGCGGTGAGCTGCTTGGCGGTGGCGTCTGCCAGGCCTTTGCCGTAGGTGTCTTTGTCGTTGATGACGGCGATCTTCTTGCCCTTGAGCACGTCGACGATGTAGTCGCCGGCAACGACGCCTTGCTGATCGTCACGACCGCACATGCGGAACATGGCGCTCAGGCCGCGCTCGGTCACGGTCGGATTGGTGGAGCCAGGAGTGATCGCGATGATGCCGGCTTCGTCATAGACTTCCGACGCCGGGATGGTCGAGGAGGAGCAGAAGTGACCGACAACGCCGGCAACTTTGTCGGACGCGGCCTTGTTGGCGACGGCAACGGCCTGTTTCGGTTCGCACGCATCGTCGTAGGCGGTCAGGACGATTTTGTCGCCGTTGACGCCGCCCGCAGCGTTAATGGCATCGGCAGCCGCTTGAGCGCCCTTCATGTACTGTTCGCCGAATGAGGCGTTGGCGCCGGTCATCGGGCCTGCAACGCCGATCTTGATGTCGGCTGCCTGCGCAAATGAAGCCGCACCCATGGCAGTAGCCACGGCGAGTGCGAGAAAGCCTTTTCTGTAGAACGTCTGCGACATGAGTTGGTGCTCCTGGGTTTTTTAATTAGCACTGCGACCACAGAGCTGCTGCGAGCAAGTGGCGTGCCATCGGTTTTTTATTCTTGAGAAACTCGTCGTTTTGTCGCTATCCGACTGATTTCTGCCCTTTTTCACGGGGCGTGCAACCGTCTAAACCGCGCAAGGTGCAACCTCGCGACTTTAAAAGAGCAACCCTGGCGAGACAGACGCGCAACCGCGCCGTTCTCACCTGTACAACCCTGTTGTTACAGCGTGCGTCACCGAACTGCACACCGTCGGTGCGGATCCGCTACGGGCCGCACCATTTGAGGGTAGTGGATGTAGGAGAAAGCGTTGTTTTGGAGAGAGAATTCTTCTTAGATTACGATTCTGAGGCACTGTCCCGCATGGTATAGCGAAAAGCCAGCCTCGTACAAAGAACTGCGCAGTCCGACGGCCGCCAGCGGCTGCATCTGCGCAAAGGGGATGGGTAAAACACTGGCGTTGCCGCTGCACAGGTAATCGGCGAATGCTTTGCCGACGACTGTCCCAGTGGTGTTGCCGCGTCCGTTGTAACCGGTGACCGCGACCAGTCCTGGTGCAGGCTCAAACATTCGCAGCAAGTGATCGGGCGTAAACGCGATGCAGCCGGTCCAGGTGCATTCCCACTCGACCGTTTTGAGGTACGGAAAATAATGCTGTTGCACACGATCGGCCCACGCTTTGAGAAACCAGCCAGGCTTTTGATTGCCATTGCCCAGACTGCCCAACAACAACCGGCCATCGGCATCGCGACGGATGCTGCTGAGCACCTGCCGCGTGTCCCAGGAGCCCTGCCCGCCCGGTAAAATCCGCTGCGCCGCGTCTTCGGTCAGCGGCCCCGAGGCCACTTGATAGTAATAGCCGGGGAAGAAGTTGCGCCGAAGCTCCGTCCACTCGCCCTCGGTGTAGGCGTTGGAGGCGATGACGACTTGCTCGGCAAGCACCGCGCCGTTTTCAGTGATCACGCACCAGCGCGAGCCTTGTCGCTCAAGGCGTCTGACCGGCGAGTGGTCGAAACGCTGACCGCCCAACTGCGTGACGGCCGCCGCCAGCCCGCTGGTATAGGCCATCGGATTAATGGTGCCCGCGCGGTGATCAAGTAAAGCGGAGGTGATCTCGGTGGTGCCGGTCGCGTCCTGACAGGCCTTGCCGGTGAGCAATTCCACAGGCGCGCCGCGACGTTTCCACTGTTCTTCACGGCTGCGAAGGTCCAGCTCGCCTTTGGCGTTGTGGGCCATGTGCAGCGTGCCTTTGCGCGTCGCCTGGCAGTCGATGCCGTATTTTTCGATGAGGCTGAAGACCAGCGACGGCGCGTTGCCGAGCATGGTGTTGAGCTGGCTGCCGACTGTCTCGCCGAATCCGGCTTCGATTTCGTCAGGCGGAATCCACAGGCCGGCATTGACCAGTCCCACGTTTCGGCCGGACCCGCCCTGCCCGGTGCGATGAGCTTCGACAACAGCGACCGTCTTGCCTTGCTCAAGCAGATGAAGGGCCGCCGACAAACCCGTGATGCCTGCGCCGATGACGCACACATCGACCGTCACTTCCCCGCTCAACGCGGGCGCTTCCGGCCTTTGCGGCGTCAGCGTTTCCCACAGACATTCTTCGCGTAACGGCATCGCAAAACCTCGGAAAGAGACAGCCAGACCATTGATCGTTCCCACGCTCCGCGTGGTAATGCATGCGCGCGGATGGCTTAAACCTGTAGGAGCGTGGCTTGTCCCGCGATCGGCTGAGCAGCAGTCGTAATGCGTTTCCCCGGTTGATTCAGACAAACCGGGTTCAAGAACTTACTGCCGCTGCGCGCCAGATCGCGGGACAAGCCACGCTCCTACACAAACCATCAATCAAACGTAATCCCCTGCGCCAGCGGCAGTTCGCGGGAGTAGTTCACCGTCGCGGTCTGGCGACGCATGTAGCCTTTCCAGGAGTCCGAGCCGGATTCGCGGCCACCGCCGGTTTCTTTCTCGCCACCGAACGCGCCGCCAATCTCTGCACCACTCGGGCCAATGTTGACGTTGGCGATGCCGCAATCGCTGCCCAGTGCCGAAATGAACTGCTCGGCTTCGCGCACGTCGATGGTGAAAATGCAGGACGACAGACCTTGGGGGACGTCATTGTTCAGACGAACCGCCTCGCTGAATTCCTCATAGCCCACCACGTACAAAATCGGCGCGAAGGTTTCGCTGCGCACGACCTCGCTCTGTTCCGGCATCTCGACGATGGCCGGCGAGACGTAATAAGCGTTGGGGAATTTATCCTCCAGCTGGCGCTTGCCGCCGAACACCTTGCCGCCTTCGCTCAACGCCTGCTCCAGCGCTTCCTGCATGTTTTCGTAGCTTTGCTTGTCGATCAAAGGACCGACCAGATTGCCTTCCAGCGGATGCCCAATGCGCACTTTCGCGTACGCGGCTTTCAGGCGCTCGACGAACTCGGCCTTCACCGACGAATGCGCGATCAGACGGCGCAGGGTGGTGCAGCGTTGACCCGCCGTGCCGACAGCACTGAACAGCACCGCGCGCACGGCCAGGTCCAGATCGGCGCTCGGGGTCAGGATCATCGCGTTGTTGCCGCCCAGCTCCAGAATGCTGCGGGCGAAACGTGCAGCAAGTTTCGGCGCCACTTCGCGGCCCATGCGCGTGCTGCCAGTGGCGCTGATCAATGCGACGCGGATGTCATCGACCAACGCCTCACCGGCTTCGCGGCTGCCGACAATGCATTGGGTGAGGTACTGAGGGGCATCCGAAAATTCAGCCGCGACTTTATCGAACAGGGCCTGACAGGCCAGCGCAGTGAGGGGCGTTTTTTCCGACGGTTTCCAGATCACCGCGTTACCGCAGACCAGCGCCAGCGCGGTGTTCCACGACCAGACCGCGACAGGGAAGTTGAACGCGCTGATAACGCCGACAACCCCCAGCGGATGCCAGGTCTCACGCATGTGGTGGCCCGGGCGCTCGGAAGCGATGGTCAGGCCGTACATCTGGCGCGACAGGCCGACGGCGAAGTCGCAGATGTCGATCATTTCCTGCACTTCACCCAGCCCTTCCTGAGTGATCTTGCCGGCTTCCCACGACACCAGTTCACCGAGGTCGGCTTTGTGCTTGCGCAGCGCTTCGCCAAACAGACGAATCAGCTCGCCGCGACGGGGTGCAGGCACTTTGCGCCAGGCTTCGAAAGCGTGATCGGCGCGGGTGATGCGCTGCTCGACTTCGGCGGCGCTTTCCCAGCTCACCGACGCGACCTGGCTGCCATCGATCGGCGTGTGAACAGGCTTGTCACCCTGTTGATAAAGCGCGGCGTCGACACCGAGTCGGGTAAGCAGGTCGTTGAGCATGGTTTCTCCTGAGACTGATCGTAAGCGCAAAAGCGGAATGCCAAATATGGGTTATTTCGTCAGCCTCTAGTAATAGCTGGCCGGCGACACTGCAACAAACGACGATTAAGCGAGATATCATTCCGTTTTTTCATGCTGACGCTGAACGAGCCGAATATGCTGAGCAAACGCCATCTCCCGTCGGTCACCGCGCTGCAATGTTTTGAAGCGGTGACCCGTCACCTGAGTTTCACCCGCGCGGCCGAGGAGCTGAACCTCACCCAGAGCGCGGTCAGCAAGCAGGTCGCCCAGCTGGAAGAATTGGTGCAGCACCTGTTGTTCCGACGGGTGCGTCGACGCCTGCAACTGACGCCAGCCGGTGCGCTGTACTTGGGAGAGGTGCGCAAAGTGCTCACGCAGATGGAAATGTCGACGCACTTCCTGCGTTCCTACGGCGGCGAAACCGAAGTCCTGCGGGTGTCAACACCCTCGACCTTCGGCGCCCGCTGGCTGGTGCCACGGCTCAAGGGCTGGCGCTTGCGTCATCCGCACATTCATCTGGATCTGGTCAACGAACAGGAGAGCGATGATGTAGCCCAGAGCCGCTGCGACCTGTCGTTCTATTTTGGTGGAGGTGCCCGACCCGGTGCGGAGAGCGTGAGGCTGTTCAGCGAAGAGCTGATCCCGGTCTGCGCTCCCGGCAGCCTGCCCGATGAACCCTTCACCGATCCTACGCAACTGACCGATCTGGTCCTGCTGCAAAACGCGCACCGCCCCCAGGCCTGGCATGACTGGTTCGACAGTCAGGGTTACCAGACCGAGCACAGCTACCACGGCCCGCGTTTCGAAACGATCTATATGTGCATTCGTGCGGCGCAAGTGGGCTGCGGCGTCGCGCTGCTGCCCCGGTTTCTGGTGGAAGAAGAGCTGACGGACGGCAAGCTGATCATCCCCTGGACCCACGCCCTGCCCAGTCAGGACGCCTACTACCTCGCATACCCGGAGCACGCGGCCGAAGTGCCGAAAATCCGCGTGTTTGTGGAATGGATGCTCGAACAGCTCAACGAGCCAACGCCGAAGTAAAAACATTCCCGGCTAAAGCCGGTCCTACTGACGTCGCGCAATCTCATAGTAGGACCGGCTTCAGCCGGGAAAAGGCCAGTTTGCGCACCATCAAATCTGCGCCGTGACCACCGACGCCTTCCCGGCTAAAGCCGGTCCCACACGTTGGGGTTCCAGCCAGCCCCATTGGATGCACGCGATGCTTTAGTGGGACCGGCTTCAGCCGGGAAGAGGCCAGTTTGCGCACCATCAAATCTGCGCCGTGACCACCGACGCATTCCCGGCTAAAGCCGGTCCCACACGTTGGGATTCCAGCCAGCCCCAGTGGATGCACGCGATGCTTTTAGTAGGACCGGCTTCAGCCGGTAAGAGGCCAGTTTGCGCACCATCAAATCTGCGCCGTGACCACCGATGCCTTCCCGGCTAAAGCCGGTCCCACACGTTGGGGTTCCAGCCAGCCCCATTGGATGCACGCGATGCTTTTAGTGGGACCGGCTTCAGCCGGGAAGAGGCCAGTTTGCGCACCATCAAACCTGCGCCGTGACCACCGACGCCTTCCCGGCTAGAGCCGGTCCCACACGTTGGGGTTCCAGCCAGCCCCATTGGATGCACGCGATGCTTTTAGTGGGACCGGCTTCAGCCGGGAAAAGGCCAGTTTGCGCACCATCAAATCTGCGCCGTGACCACCGACGCCTTCCCGGCTAAAGCCGGTCCTACAATTGGAGTTCAGGCCAGTCCATGGAATCGGAGTTCCAGCCAGTCCTGCTAGGAGCAGGCAGTCAGTCGCTGAAACATTTCTGCCCCTCTTCCACGACGACTGGCATTATGTCGGCCATCGTCAATAACAAACCGGACGTACCGCCACAGCGCTACCGCAAGGTTGTATGCGACATCCAATTGAATCCCGGGCCGCACCTTGGCGGCCGCTGCTGGCTGGAGCGACACAATGAGTGAGAGCGCTTTCGCGGACCGCATCGTGCAGAACCTGCTCGATACCGACCTCTATAAGCTGAGCATGATGCAGGCCGTGCTGCACAACTACCCCAACGTCGAAGTGGAGTGGGAGTTTCGCTGCCGCAACGGTGAAGACCTCCGGCCGTATCTGGCCGAGATCCGCCATCAGATCGAGCAGCTCTGCGACCTGTCGCTGAGTGTCGAGGAGACCGGCTTCCTCGAACGCATCAACTTCATGAAGCCCGACTTCCTGCGTTTCCTCGGGCTGTTCCGCTTCAACCTGCGCTACGTCCAGACCACCATCGAAAACGACGAACTGTGCATCCGCCTCTCAGGCCCCTGGCTGCACGTGATCCTTTTCGAAGTGCCCGTCCTGGCCATCGTCAGCGAAGTCCGCAATCGCCATCGCAACCCGGAAACCCTGCTCAGCCAGGCCCGCGATCAGCTGTACCGAAAAATCGACTGGCTCAACGCAACCGCCACCGCTGATGAACTGGCGGAATTGAAGGTGGCTGACTTCGGCACCCGCCGGCGCTTCTCCTACGCGGTGCAGGAAGACGTCGTTTCGGTGCTGAAAAAGGATTTCCCCGGCCAGTTCGTCGGCACCAGCAACGTGCACCTGGCGCGCAAATTCGACCTCAAACCCCTCGGCACCATGGCCCACGAGTGGATCATGGCCCATCAGCAACTCGGCCCGCGGCTGATCGACAGCCAGATTGCCGCCCTCGATTGCTGGGTCCGCGAATACCGCGGCCTGCTGGGTATTGCGCTGACAGACTGCATCACCACCGATGCCTTCCTCGGTGATTTCGACCTGTTCTTCGCCAAGCTCTTCGACGGCCTGCGCCACGATTCGGGCGACCCCGTGCAGTGGGCCGAAAAATGCATCCGGCATTATCAAAAGCTGGGCATCGAGCCGATGAGCAAGACCCTGGTGTTCTCCGACGGGTTGAATCTGCCCAAGGCGCTGGAAATATTCCGCGCGCTGCGGGGTCGCATCAACGTCAGCTTCGGGATCGGCACCAACCTGACCGCCGACATCCCGGGGATCCAGCCGATGAGCATCGTGCTGAAAATGACTGCCTGCGCCGGCCAGCCCGTCGCCAAGATTTCCGACGAGCCCGGCAAAACGCAGTGCAAGGACCCGGAGTTCGTGTCCTATCTGCGCCACGTGTTCAAGGTGCCAGCCTGAGTCGAGCACCGACCGCCGCCCCTTTTTATGCCATTCCTTTTTTGCTCGAGGAGTCAATCATGCAAGACGTACAGCGCGAGATCGCCCGGCAGCTCAACGTCCAGCCGCCTTTTGCCAATGACCAGGCGCTGCAGGCAGAAGTCAGCCGCCGCGTGCAATTCATCAAGGACTGCCTGCATAACGCCCGTCTGAAAGTGCTGGTGCTGGGCATCAGCGGCGGCGTGGATTCGCTGACGGCAGGTTTGATGGCCCAGCGCGCCATTCGCGAGCTGCGTGAAAGCACCGGCGACAATGCCTACACCTTCGTCGCCGTGCGCCTGCCGTATCACATCCAGCACGACGAACACGAAGCCACGGCATCGGTGGATTTCATCAACCCGGACGAGCGCCACACCGTGGACATCGCGCCCTCGGTGAAAGCGCTGGTTGATCAGATCAAAGCCTTCGAGGGCCAGCCGGCCAATACCGTGGATTTCGTCAAAGGCAACATCAAGGCCCGGGCGCGGATGGTCGCGCAGTACGCCATTGCTGGTGTGAAAGGCGGCCTGGTCATCGGCACCGACCATGCGGCTGAAGCGGTCATGGGCTTCTACACCAAGTTCGGCGACGGGGCCTGCGACCTGGCGCCGTTGAGCGGTCTGGTGAAGAACCAGGTCCGTGCGATCGCCCGCAGCTTCGGCGCGCCACAGAACCTCGTCGAGAAAGTCCCCACCGCGGACCTCGAAGAACTGGTCCCCGGCAAACCGGACGAAGCGGCCCACGGCATCAGCTACGCAGAGATCGACGCCTTCCTGCACGGCGAGCCAGTGAAGCAGGAAACCGCCGAGATCATTGTCAGCACCTACCGCAAGACCCAGCACAAGCGGGATCTGCCTTACGCGCCATAGGGCTCAGCCACAAAGACGCCCGATGGCGTTTGATTGAAAATTCATCGGGCAGCAGTACCGCTGCATTCAAAAACGGAATGAACCCGTTATTTCTTTTCGCTTGATGGCGCTCGCCATCACGGCTTACATAGCGCTCTGACTTCCCCGCCCAGAGCCGCTACCCATGACTGCTTTCCAAGGCCTCTTCACCCTCGTTGCGTCCACCGTCGGCCAGCCTGCTGCGGCATGGCTGGAACACCGCGTCGAGGTGCCGCAGGCGCTGGGCGGGTTTTCCTGGTCCAAGGAGGCGGTCCATCGGGTCTGGCTCGCCGAAGCGTTGAACCTGTGCCTGTTCCACAAGCTGGTAGAGGCCGTGCCCGACGGGCTTCGCTATGTGGACGAGCAATTCGACGGCGGCCGTAAAGTGGTGTTCGACCACGGCGCCATCCGCACCGTCGACTGGGCGGACAACGGCGAATTGCCGCGCGGTCGTCAGGCCTTCTCGCGCCTGCTCGAGCCGCTGGGTTTCACCGATGTGCGCACCTATCCGCTGACCAAACTGAACATGACCGGTTGGGGCTACCGGCAAATGGACTTGTCAGAAGACATCGCGCAGTTCTTCGTCTCCGAACTGCACCCCGGCCGACTCAGTCAGTCGTTTCAAGAGGCGGTCAGCCGCGTCGTCGGTTCGAGCCGCGACCCGTTGAGTTCTGAAGACTTGAGCGTGCTGAATCGCCTGCGCACCACCCGGCATTGCAGCCTGGCCGAAGCCACGCGCCTGCTGCCGGCCCTGTATCGCGCGTTTGGCCGCCAGCACGGCGTCGTTCGGGAGGATGACTATCGGCAACTGCTGAGCGAAAGCGCGGAAATGGCGTGGATCGCCACCGAGGGCAACAGCTTCAATCATCTGACCGATCGGGTGGTGGATCTGGAAGCGACGGTGGCCGAACAGAATCGGCGCGAACGGCCGATGAAGGACAGCATCGAGGTGTCAGGTTCGGGAAGGGTCATGCAGACCGCGTACAAGGCCTGCACGGTGAGCCGAGGGCTGATGAATGCCGAGGGCGTCGTCGTGGCGCACAAGGTGCCGGGCTCATTCGTGGAGTTCATTCAGCGCAAGATCGACCCTGACAACGGCAAGATCGATCTCAACTTCGACAGCAGCAACGCGCAGGGCATCTTCAAAATGACCGACTCGAAGCAGCCCTAGCGGTCACTTCAGGCTGACGGTGCCTTTCATCATGCCGATGTGGCCGGGGAACGAGCAGAAAAAGCCGTATTTCTCGGCCGGGTCCAGCTTGGAGACGTCGAACGTGACCGAATCATTCTCGCCTCCGCCTATCACTTTGGTGTGAGCAATAACGCGCGCGTCACCGTCCTTCAGATAATCCTTGTCGATGCCGACGCTCATGCCGTCTGTGGCGATCTGCGACATGTCATCGTATTTGCTAATGACCAGATTGTGACCCATGACGGCCTTCGGCAGGCTGCCGGAGTGTTTCAGGTTGACGGTGAACTGCTTGCAGCTCTTGTCGATTTCGATGGCCTTGGTGGTGAACGTCATCTGGTCGGTGGAATCGACTTCGACCGAGCATTCCGCCGCCAGAAGGTGCCCACTGGCCAAAGTCAGAATGGATGCAGCGACAAGCTTGCGAATCATGGTGCGTCTCCTGGTGGGCAGCCTTGGATTTTGCATACAAAGACTGAACTGAATTAGAACAATTTATCAACCGTTATGACCGGTCACCTCTGGGCGGCCTCTATCAGTGCCATCAAGACAATCAAACAGTCAGCGCTACGATGGCTGCATAAGATCGCGCTGTCACCTATCTTCAGGACGATCCCATGCAACTCTCCAGCATTTTCCGCAGCTTGCTCGCCGCTTACGCCTGTGGCGCATCGGGTAGTTACGACCGCGCCAGCCAGGATTACGGCGTCTACCAACGCGCGTTTTCCGCAGGCTACGACCTGTAACGGCGGGCGACCGACCGGGATATATGACTGGGTGAAGAAAAATACCACGCCGGCTTTGCACCATTCTCAGGCAGAATGTGCTGACTTATCGTCTGCCTCGAGGACTGCCCATGGCCAAACCCAACTATTCCTTCGCCAAACGCCAACGTGATCTGGCAAAAGAGCAAAAGAAAGAGGAAAAAGCACAGCGCAAGCAGGCTGAGAAGGCTGAAGCAGAGGCCGGAGAAGCTGCAGTTGTAGACGGCGAAAACGCCGAAGGCTCTTCCGAAGCCGAACACTCTACCGATGCTGAAGGCTCCGCTGACGTAAAAGGCTCCGCCGAAGCAAAGCCCGCTGAGTGATCGTCTGATTCAGCGCAATGGGATGGATGAACGCGAAACCTCTAGGAGTGAGCTTGCTCGCGATGGGATTTTCGCCATGATCCATCCATTGGCTGACACCCCCTGATCGCCAGTACGCTCACAGCCCCGTCGACAGCAACGCCCACCTACCCCGCAATCGGCATCACCGTGACGCGCACGTCCGGGTCATGGCTCCCGCCCCCCAGAATCACCCCTCGCAACGGCGACACGTCCGAAAAATCCCTCCCCCACGCCAGACTGATGTGCTCAAGCGCAGGCTGAACGTTGTTGGTCGGATCGAAATCCACCCACCCCAGCACCGGACAGAACACTGACACCCACGCGTGGGACGCATCGGCACCGATCAGCCGTGGCTGACCGGGCGGCGGCTGGGTCAGCAGATAGCCGCTGACATAACGCGCCGCCAGCCCGCGCGACCGGACGCACGCCAGCATCAAATGAGCGAAGTCCTGACAGACGCCACGGCGGGTTTCCAGGACCTCCACCAACGGCGTCGCAACCTGAGTCGCCTCGCCGTCAAACGTGAATTCTTCGAATATCTTCTCCATCAGCGCCTGCGCGCACAGCAGTACCGGCCGCCCCGCGGGAAAGCAACTGGCGGAGAACTCGACAAACGTCTGCTTCAGGTGCACGTAGGGCGATTCGAAGCGATAGCGGCAGGCATCAAGGATATCCGGCGCCATTCTCGACGCGCTGTAGGTCAGCCGGTGCTGGGCCTCATCCCACGAAGCGGAAGCATTGAAATCCAGCAGCGGGCGTTCCAGCACTTCAATGCGCAGGCGCGCGTTGACCTGCAGCTCATCGTGGGGGCGTTCGAACGCCAGACGCGTCAGCGGATTGCCGAACACGTCCAGTTCATCGCGGCGCGTGGTCGGTGTCGGGCTGATGACTAGGTGCTGCTCCAGACAACGCTGCCAGGGACTGCGCCGCGGCCACAGATGCGCAAGTTGCTGGGCCAGGGAAACCGGGCTGTCGTATTTGTAGTGCGTGTCGTGGAGGATCTGATACTGGGCACTGTTCATCAGACCGACACCGTGCGCTGACTGACATCGTCGACGTGGGCGAAATGACGCAGCGCAAGCCGGTCAGAAACATGGCCGCTGGTATCGCCTATGGTCTGCAGCAAATCCGCCAGCCCATCCAGCGCCGCTTTGACGCTGCTCTCGCCGAAGAGCCCTTCTTCCAGGCAACCCAGATCGAACATCGACAGCCGCTGAATCAGCGCCGCGAGACTGTTGTCCTGGGGCACGCCGAAATCCTCGTTCATGCGTTTCACCGAGCGGGCCACCAGCTTGAGCTGAAACAACACCGCGTGGGGGTTCTGATCGTCCAGCACCAGCAAATCGAGCACCGGGATCAACTGCGGCAGCGCCAGATAGCGCGAGCGGTAAGTGATCCCGCTGTTACCCAGTTCAAGCAGCCCGTCCAGCGCATCCTGATGAAATACCGCGTCGCTGCGCAGGAATGCCGCCAGCGTCGTGCACAGAAACTGCAAGCGCTCGATGCGCCGCCCGATCATCAGGAAGCGCCAGCCCTCGTCGCGGGTCATGTCGTCCAAGGCAAAACCGGACAACGCCGCCAGTGACATCACCAGCCGGTTGAGGAAATCCAGCAGCTCGCCGAAATCAGGGGTTTCGGTCTCCAGGCTCATCGCTTCCCGCTGCAACTCCACCAGCGCCTGCCAGTTCTCGCGGGACAACTTGCCGCGTACTTGGGACGCCGCCCACTGCAAGCGCTGCAAGTTGGAGCGCAGGCTGAACGGCCAGTCGTCACCCAACAGCGCTTCGAGCAGACGCTCATGCAGCTCGCTCGGTGCTTCTTCGTCTTGAAGCGGCAGGAGGTTCAACCGTTCGGCCAGCTCGACCGCTGCTTGCAGGGCGACCGGATCATCACCGTCGACATAGCGCGTGAGCATGATTCGCAGCAGGCGCGCGCTGTTGTCGCAGCGCTCGCAGTAGCGGCCGAACCAGAACAGATTTTCCACCACCCGCGACGGCAGATACGGGTCGCGACGTACCAGGTCGTGCACACCCAGGGAATGGCGATGTTTCCACGGTTCGCTGCCGAGCGGACGCTCGCCAAGAATCCAGGTGTCCTTGCTTGCGCCGCCGCGCTGCATCGACACCACGTCGGCGTCGGCATCGGCGGCCACGCGGGTCAATCCGCCCGGCAGGACGCGATAGCCATCGGCGGTGGCCACTGCGTATACGCGCATGCCGATGGCGCGGGGCTGCAGCTGGCTGTCCTCGCCCTGCCAAACCGGCGCGTGGGACAACTGCGCCAGTTCTTGAGCCACGTAGGCATAGGGCCTGGCCTGCATGCGCGCGGACAGCGCCTGACGCGCTTCCTCGCTGAGATCGCGGCCGAACACCGGGGCGAAACTCTGGGACGGGAATGCAGGTTTGATGAGCAGCTCCGGCATCTTCTCCAGCGCCTGCGCCAGCACCGGCGGCTCGCCGCACCACCACGTGGCGATCGACGGCAGCAACAGCTCTTCGCCAAACAGGTGTTCGTTGATCTTTGGCAGAAACCCCAACAGCCCCGGCGATTCCAGCACGCCGCTGCCCAGGGCGTTGGCAACCAGCACACGCCCCTGACGCACCGCCTGCAGCAGGCCGGGCACGCCCAGCGCTGAATCTGTGCGCAGTTCCAGCGGATCGCAGAAGTCGTCGTCCAGACGGCGCATGATCGCGTGAACACGACGCAGGCCGCTGAGGGTTTTCAGGTACACCGTGGCGTCGCGTACGGTCAGGTCGCTGCCTTCCACCAGCGGATAGCCCAGCTGACCGGCCAGATAAAGGTGCTCGAAATAGCTCTCGTTGAAACGCCCGGGCGTCAGCAACACCACCAGCGGTGCTTCGTGGCTGGTCGGTGCCTGGCGCGCAAGTGTTTCCTGCAGCGACCGAAAGAAATTGGAGAGGTGCTGGACCTGCAGATCCCGGTACAACTCGGGAAATGCTCGCGACACGATCAGGCGGTTTTCCAGCGCATAACCGGCACCCGACGGCGCCTGAGTCCGGTCGGCGGTCACCCACCAGCGACCGTCGGGCGTGCGCGCCAGGTCCACTGCGTACACATGCAGGAAGGTGCCTTCGGGGGGCGTTACGCCCTGGCATGGCCAGAGAAAATTATTGTGGCCGAACACCAGTTCCGACGGCAGCAGTCCTTCGGCGATCAGTTCCTGCGGACCGTAGAGATCAGCCAGCACGGCATTGAGCAGACGCGCGCGCTGGGCGATGCCGGCCGCCAGCGGCTGCCACTCTTCCATTGGAATCACGTGGGGCAGCATGTCCAGTTCCCAGGGCCGATCGGCACCCTTGGGGTCGGCATAGACGTTATAGGTCACGCCGTTTTCCTGAATCTGCCGGGCGAGCAGCGCCTGACGCTGGATGAGCTGCGCAGGTGTACTGCGCTGGAGATGCTCGTACAGACGCTGCCAGTGCGGCCGAACGGCGCCGCTGGCATCCAGCATCTCGTGATAGGTACCCGGGGTGAGCGGATATTGATCAAGCAGGTCAGGCATGGAAGGCTCGGCAGGCAACAAAAGGACTCGAATCAACAGCGCTTAGACTAGCGCAGACAACATGACACGCAGGCGCCGCTTTCCACGTTTCAAACGTGCGGCACGGCGACCTGATCCCACGTCAGGTCGCCGGCGCGGCTACCGATGCAGGCGCAGGTCCAGGGTCATCGGCAGCTCATCGTTGAGGGTCAACGCGGGAACCTCACGTTTGCCGGGACTGTGGCCGACCCGGAAGAACCGCGCCAGACGTCGGCTTTCCGCTTCATTGGCGTTCACCGGCAGGGTCTCGTAATTGCGCCCGCCAGGGTGGGCGACATAGTACTCGCAGCCCCCCAGCGAGCGCTGCATCCAGGTGTCGAGGATGTCGAAGACCAGCGGCGCATGCACCGGGATTGTCGGCTGCAAGGCATTGGTCGGCTGCCAGGCGCGGTAACGCACGCCGGCGACGAACTCGCCGACGCGCCCGGTCGGTTGCAGGGGCACCGGCACGCCGTTGCAGGTGAGCGTGTAACGCTGCGGCGGCAGACCCGTGACCTTCAGCTGCAAGCGCTCAAGAGACGAGTCCACGTAGCGAACCGCGCCACCGGCTGCACCCTCCTCGCCCAGCACGTGCCACGGTTCCAGCGCCTGACGCAGCTCCAGCTCGATGCCGCTGACGGCGTAGTCGCCGACCTTCGGAAAGCGAAACTCTAGATGCGCCGCGAACCACTCGCCGCGCACGGGATAACCCGCGTCGTTGAGCTCGGCGATAACGTCGGCAAAATCCTGGTCGATAAAGTGCGGCAGCATGAAGCGGTCATGCAGCTCGGTCCCCCAGCGCGCCAGTTTCACCGGTGCATAGGGCTCGCGCCAGAAACGCGCGACCAGTGCCCGAAGCAACAGCTGTTGCGCCAGGCTCATGCGCGCGTGCGGCGGCATTTCGAATGCCCGCAGTTCCAGCAGTCCCAGCCGCCCGGTAGCACCGTCCGGCGAGTACAGCTTGTCGATGCAGAATTCCGCGCGATGGGTATTGCCGGTCACGTCGATCAGCAGGTTGCGCAGCAGCCGGTCCACCAGCCACGGCGCGCATTCCTCGCCCGGCGCGGGCATTTGCGAAAAGGCGATTTCCAGCTCGTACAGCGAGTCATTGCGCGCTTCGTCGACCCGCGGTGCCTGGGAGGTCGGGCCGATGAACAATCCGGAGAACAGGTAGGACAGCGACGGGTGGTTATGCCAGTAGCTCAACAGGCTGCGCAGCAGATCCGGCCGACGCAAGAAGGGCGAGTCGCCCGGCGTCGCGCCACCGAGGACAAAATGGTTACCGCCGCCGGTGCCGGTGTGGCGCCCGTCGATCATGAATTTCTCGGTGGTCAGCCGGGTCAGACGCGCCTGCTCGTAGAGAAACTCGGTGCGTTCCACCAGCTCATCCCAGGTGGACGACGGCTGTACGTTCACTTCAATCACGCCAGGATCCGGGGTGATGCGGAAGTTCGCCAGACGCGGATCGCTCGGCGGCTCGTAACCTTCCAGCAACACCGGGCAGCGCATGTCCTCGGCCGTCGCTTCAATGGCGGCAACCAATTCCAGATAGGCCTCAAGGGATTGCAGCGGCGGCATGAACAGATACAACCGTCCGCCCCGTGCTTCGGCGCTGAGTGCCGTGCGGGTGAGCCAATCGGCAGACTCGTCGATCTCGGGTTCGCGGTCGACGCTCGGATCGCCCTGCTCCGACAGGCTGTTCAGTCGCGACTGAACCTCGTCGCGGTCGGGCAGCTCGGCAAATGCCTGATTGTGGTCGGTCGGGTGGATGTAGGGATATTCCGCCGCCTTGACCCATGGCTGCGAGGCCAGCGGCAGGCGATAGCCAAGGGCGGAATCCCCCGGCACCAGGCGGCAATGCTCGTCGCGCAGGTACCAGCGACCGCTCTGCCATTGATCGTCGGCGGCGGTTCGCGCCAACGGCAGAACGTGGCCAATGATCGTGTCCAACCCTTGGGAAAACACTTTGCGCAGACGGGCGCGCTCAAGGGGGTCCTCAAGACGTGAGGCTTCGGCGCTGACGTTTTTGGGCAGCGCGCCCTCGCGCCACAGGTAATAGAAATTGTCTTCGTACGCCGGGAAAACGTAACGCGTCGGCAGCTTCAGCCTCTCGGCAACGCTGCGCAGGAAACTGCCCGCCATCTCGCTGTCGGCGCCATAGTCCCGGGTTTCATCAGCGATCAGCGCATTGTTGCGCCACACCGGTTGCCCGTCCCTGCGCCAGAAGCAGTTCAGCGACCAGCGCGGGAGTTGCTCACCGGGGTACCACTTGCCCTGACCGAAATGAACGATGCCCTGGGGCGCGTAATGGTCTCGCATGCGCTGGTACAGCTCGGCGGAGAGCAGGCGCTTCTTCGGCCCCAGCGCAGCGGTGTTCCATTCCTCGCCGTCACGGTCGTCGATGGACACAAAGGTCGGCTCGCCGCCCATGGTCAGGCGCACGTCGTGGGCAACCAGATCGCTGTCGATCTGGCGTCCCAGCGCTTGAATGTCCTGCCACTGCGCTTCGGTGTAGGGCTGGGTGACGCGCGGCGCTTCCCAGATACGCTCCACCGACATCTCGTGGGTGAACTCGGTGTTGCAAGGCTCGACCATGCCACTGATCGGGGCCGCCGAAGACGGCTCGGGGCTGCACGCCAGCGGAATGTGCCCCTCACCTGCGAACAAGCCTGAGGTCGCGTCGAGGCCCACCCATCCAGCGCCCGGCAGGTACACCTCGCACCAGGCGTGCAAGTCTGTGAAATCAATGTCAGTGCCAGACGGTCCGTCCAGCGCTTTGACATCGGCCTTGAGCTGAATCAGATAACCGGACACGAACCGCGCGGCGAGGCCCAGGTGACGCAGCAACTGCACCAGCAACCAGGCCGAATCACGGCAGGACCCCGACGCGTTTTCGAGGGTGTATTCCGGCGTCTGAATGCCCGGTTCCATACGGATCAGGTAACCGATGTCGTTGGCCAGACGCTGGTTGAGCCCCACCAGAAAGTCGATCGCCGGAATCGGCGTGCGGTCGATGCTGTCCAGGTACGCCTGGAATCTTGGAGTCAGCGGCAGCTTTTCCAGATAGGGCTGCAGCTCGTGGTGCTCTTCTCGGGCATAAGTGAAGGGGATCTTCTCGGCATAGGGCTCAAGGAAGAAATCGAACGGATTGAACACCGCCATTTCGGCGACCAGGTCCACTTCGATGCGCAACTCGCTGGTCTTTTCCGGGAACACTAACCGCGCCAGGTAATTACCCTGAGGGTCCTGCTGCCAGTTGATGAAGTGGTTTTCGGGGAGGACGTTCAGCGAATACGACAGCACACGCGTGCGGCTGTGGGCCGCCGGGCGCAAGCGGACGATCTGCGGACCCAGCTCTACCGCGCGTTCGTAGCGGTAATGCGTGACATGGTGCAAGGCAATGTGAATCGACACGGCGTGCCTCCTGCGAGCCTGGACGGTAACGGAGCTGCGCAAGACTTATGCCACCCCGGCAAATCAGGCGCCCCCGGTGTGGAGGTTGCCTGTTCAGCCAGGCACAGCACCAAAATCGCGCCACCCTCAACGAATGGTGCAAGGGTCGCACGGAAATGAGGCGGGTGGGGTTATTTGCACTGGAATGCAAAACGCCAGCTCGAAAGCTGGCGTTTTGTTGTTCGGTATCGCGCGGCGCGGGACCTTAGCGTGGAAAGACCGGCTGACGCGAAGGCTTCTTGCTTTTGCCGCCTTTGCCACCCTTGGCGGCATCAGCGCGTTCCTTGGCGGCGTCCCGGTTACGAGCTGCCGCAGCGGCCTTGGCCTCTTCGCGCTTGTCCCAAGGCTTGCTGCCGTCGCTCGCACGTTGAGGCAAACCCGTGTGCTGCGTCAGGATCTTGGTGGTCTTGGCGACCTTATGACTACCGGCCGGCGTCGAGTTCTTGCGGCGCGCGCTCTGATAGCTATCGGTTTCAACCTGATGCAGCGGAATCAACTGGTGCTTGCCCGGCCCGATCAGATCGGCACGGCCCATCCGCTCAAGCGCTTCACGCAGCATCGGCCAGCCCTTCGGATCGTGGTAGCGCAGGAACGCCTTGTGCAGACGGCGCTGCTCCTCGCTCTTGACGATGGTGACCGAGTCGCTCTTGTACGTGACCTTGCGCAACGGGTTCTTGCCGGAGTGGTACATGGCCGTCGCACTGGCCATCGGCGACGGATAGAACGCCTGCACCTGATCCGCACGGAAGCCGTTGCCCTTGAGCCACAGCGCCAGGTTCATCATGTCTTCGTCGGTCGTGCCCGGGTGGGCCGCGATGAAGTAAGGAATCAGGTACTGCTCTTTACCCGCCTCCTTGGAGTACTTCTCGAACATGCGCTTGAACTTGTCATAGCTGCCAATGCCCGGCTTCATCATCTGGTTGAGCGGGCCTTCTTCGGTATGCTCAGGCGCAATCTTCAGGTAACCGCCGACGTGGTGCGTCACCAGTTCCTTGACGTACTCGGGAGATTCAACGGCCAGGTCGTACCGCAGACCGGACGCGATCAGAATCTTCTTCACGCCGGGCAGTTCACGGGCGCTGCGGTACAGCTGAATCAATGCCGAGTGATCGGTGTTCAGGTTCGGGCAGATACCCGGGAACACGCACGACGGCTTGCGGCACGCCGATTCGATTTCCGGGCTCTTGCAGGCGATGCGATACATGTTCGCCGTCGGCCCGCCGAGGTCGGAAATCACGCCGGTGAAACCAGGGACCTTGTCCCGGATCTCTTCAATCTCGCGAATGATCGAGTCGTGGGAACGGTTCTGGATGATCCGGCCTTCGTGCTCGGTGATCGAGCAGAACGTACAGCCGCCGAAGCAGCCGCGCATGATGTTCACCGAGAAACGGATCATGTCGTAGGCCGGGATCTTCTCCTTGCCATACACCGGGTGCGGAATGCGCGCGTAAGGCATGCCGAACACGTAGTCCATTTCTTCGGTGGTCATCGGAATGGGCGGAGGATTGAACCAGACGTCCACTTCGCCGTGCTTCTGGACCAGTGCGCGGGCGTTGCCCGGGTTGGTTTCCAGGTGCAGGACGCGGTTGGCGTGGGCATAGAGCACCGCGTCGCCGCGCACTTTTTCCATCGACGGCAGACGGATGACCGTCTTGTCGCGAGTCATGCGCGGGCTCGCCAGAATCTGCACGACCTTCGCTTCGTTCGGATCCTCAACGTCACCCTTTTCCTGCTCGATGGCACAGGCCTGGGTGTCCTGAGTGTTCACGTACGGGTTGATGATCTTGTCGATCTTGCCTGGACGGTCGATACGCGTGGAATCGACTTCATACCAGCCTTCCGGCGTATCACGGCGAATGAATGCCGTGCCGCGAACGTCGGTGATGCTTTCGATCGTCTCGCCATAGGACAGGCGGGTCGCCACTTCAACGATGGCCCGCTCGGCGTTGCCGTACAGCAGAATGTCGGCGCAGGCGTCGATCAGGATCGAATTGCGAACCTTGTCCTGCCAGTAGTCGTAGTGAGCGATGCGGCGCAGCGATGCTTCGATGCCACCCAGAACGATCGGCACGTTCTTGTAGGCTTCCTTGCAGCGCTGGCTGTAGACCAGACTCGCACGGTCCGGACGCTTGCCCGCCATGCCGCCCGGCGTGTAAGCATCGTCGGACCGAATCTTTTTGTCGGCGGTGTAACGGTTGATCATCGAGTCCATGTTGCCGGCCGCGACGCCGAAGAACAGGTTCGGCTCGCCGAGCTTCATGAAGTCGTCTTTTGACTTCCAGTCAGGCTGCGCAATGATCCCGACGCGGAAGCCTTGGGACTCCAGCAGCCGGCCAATGATTGCCATGCCAAACGAGGGGTGATCCACGTAAGCATCACCCGTGACAATGATGATGTCGCAGGAATCCCAGCCAAGCTGATCCATTTCTTCCCGGCTCATGGGCAGGAAAGGCGCTGGTCCGAAACATTCGGCCCAGTACTTCGGATAGTCAAATAACGGCTTGGCTGCTTGCATATCGATGACCAGTGTTCGTGTCTGGGGGCGATTTTCGCTTGGAAATTCGCGGGCGCGGAGAATAGCACAAATTTTGATCAAATCCGACGACAGTAGTCGGATAAGTGATCGGCTCGACTCGCGACTCTGGCACCCTTCCGGCATCAAAGTCGCGATCCAGAGGCCTACTTATTCATCATCATCAAAGTTGTAACTGCCCGGTGCGAGGTTCTCGAAGCGGGTGTACTTGCCGATGAACGCCAGCCGGATAAACCCGATCGGGCCGTTCCGCTGCTTGCCGATGATGATTTCAGCGATGCCTTTGTGTTCGGTCTCGGGGTGATACACCTCATCCCGGTAGACGAACATGATGACGTCGGCGTCCTGCTCGATCGCTCCGGATTCCCGCAAGTCGGAGTTCACCGGGCGCTTGTTGGGACGCTGTTCGAGGGAGCGGTTGAGCTGGGACAGCGCGACCACCGGGCAATTGAATTCCTTGGCGAGCGCTTTCAACGAACGGGAGATCTCGGAAATCTCGTTCGTCCGGTTATCGCCGCTTGAGCCAGGGATCTGCATCAGTTGCAGGTAGTCGATCATGATCAGGCCGATATCGCCATGTTCGCGGACCAGCCGCCGCGTGCGCGCTCGCATCTCGGAGGGGCTGATGCCGGCCGTGTCATCGATGAACAACTTGCGATCGTTGAGCAGGTTGACCGCCGATGTCAGGCGCGGCCAGTCATCGTCATCGAGCTGACCGGAACGGACCTTGGTCTGATCGATACGACCAAGCGACGAAAGCATACGCATGATCAGCGATTCGCCTGGCATCTCCAGCGAGTAGACCAGCACCACCTTGTCGCTGCGCAGCACCGCGTTTTCTACCAGGTTCATCGCGAAGGTGGTCTTACCCATCGACGGACGACCCGCCACGATGATCAGGTCAGACTGCTGCAGACCGCTGGTCTTTTCATCCAGGTCGGCGTAACCGGTAGAGAGACCGGTGATGCCGTCGCCGATGTTGAACAGCGTATCGATACGGTCAATCGCCCGGGTCAGCAGGTCGTTGACGCTGACCGGGCCGCCTGTCTTGGGCCGCGCTTCGGCGATCTGGAAGATCTGCCGTTCGGCCTCGTCGAGTATCTCTTCGGCGGTACGCCCCTCCGGGTTGAACGCACTGTCAGCGATCTCGGTACTGATGCCGATCAACTGACGCAGCGTTGCGCGCTGACGAACGATCTGGGCATACGCCTTGATGTTCGCAACCGACGGGATGTTCTTCGCGAGTTCCGACAGGTAACCGAGGCCACCGACTTGCGACGTCTGGCCTTCCTTGTCGAGCTGCTCGGCGAGGGTCACGACGTCAATCGGCTGGTTTTGATCCGCCAGCTTGGCAATGGCGCGGAATATCAGACGGTGGTCATGACGATAGAAGTCGCCATCCGACACCTGATCAAGCACGCGCTCCCAGGCGTTGTTGTCCAGCATCAAACCACCGAGCACGGCCTGTTCGGCCTCGATGGAATGCGGCGGCACCTTCAGGGCAGCGGTTTGCAGGTCATATTGCTCGGGAGCGGAGATGTCGTTCATGGCCACACGGAAATCAGGGGGTTGAATCAGGATACTCAGAAATGACAAAGGGCACGACCTGCGAACAGGAACGTGCCCAATGCTAACCGACCGAGGAGCGAGTCATCAGTCGGTCAGACCTCTGCACCGAAGCGCAGAAACCATACTGCTTAAGCAGCTACAACAACAACGCGAACGGTAGCTTCAACATCGCTGTGCAGGTGCACGGCTACGTCGTATTCGCCAACGTTACGGATGGTGCCGTTCGGCAGACGAACTTCAGCTTTAGCCACTTCAACGCCAGAGGCGGTCAGTGCGTCAGCGATGTCGTGAGTACCGATCGAACCGAACAGCTTGCCTTCGTCACCAGCGGTGGCAGTGATAGTCACTTCCAGCTCAGCCAGTTGAGCAGCACGAGTTTCAGCAGAAGCTTTCTTCTCGGCGGCAGCTTTTTCCAGCTCTGCACGACGCTCTTCAAACGCGGCCACGTTGGCAGCGGTTGCAGCGGTTGCTTTGCCGAAAGGCAGCAGGAAGTTACGACCGTAGCCAGCCTTAACGTTTACTTTATCGCCCAGGTTGCCCAGGTTGGCGACTTTTTCCAGCAGGATGAGTTCCATTTGGTAAAACCTCTTAACTTTAACCTTCACCGTTCGCAGAACCGTTATCGGCATCTTTCGACGCCAGACGGCCGCGAAAATCAATCAGGCTGTCGACAATGGCAAACACCACCAGCAACGGATAGATCAGCTGCATGAACAGCAACAGCGTGACGTACAACCCCACCAGCCAGAACCGTGTCAGGCGCTTCGCAGCGACCAGACCGTGAATCAGGGCCAGGCCCGCGAACATGAGCGGCACGCTGCACAACGGTGTCAGCATCGCCAGTTGAGGACCGAAGTTCGGCCCCACCAACATGCACACCAGCAGCACCAGCATCGGTGCCCGCGGGAGTTTCAGGCTGCGAAATTCGCGTCCGAAACCGCCCGGGTTATACAACAACGCCTGCCAGTACCGCCCAAGGAGCAGGCATACCACGCTGACGATCTGCAACAACGCTGCAATCAGGCCATTGAGGACGGGCGTAATCAGTGCCCCCAGACGCGCTCGCTCTTCTACCGACATCTGCTGGTAGACATCACCGAAGACGTGGGGCAGGAGCTTTTGCAGCTCCCCCGCCATGGCTTCGATGGGCTCGCGAAACACCGCGCCCAGAACCACTGCATACAACAATCCAACCGCCACGCTGACCAGCAGCACGCGGACCCAGGACTCGCTGGCACGCAACACGGCGGCCAGCCCCCAGGAACCCAGCAACACCATCAGGGTGCGAGGTTCACCGAAATACCACCAGACCAACGCCGGCAGCAGAGCCCAGGCAAGGACGCCCAGGGCGTCACTCATCCCGCGTCGCAGGAGCACAAGGCAACCTGCGGCAGCACTCAACCAGAACAACAGCGGCAATGCCGCACATCCAACCACTACGAGAGTGGCCTGCATGCGGCCGCGCATGATGAATTCAGCCATGGCGCGCATGCGATCTATCCCTTACTGCGTTTGTCGACTACCTGGTCTCAGCGGCCGTGGCTGTCGGTGTAGGCCAACAGGGCCAGGAAGCGGGCGCGCTTGATAGCGGTAGCCAGCTGACGCTGATAACGAGCTTTGGTACCAGTAATGCGGCTAGGAACGATCTTGCCGGTTTCAGATACGTAGGCTTTCAGGGTGTTGAGATCTTTGTAATCGATCTCCTTCACATTTTCAGCTGTGAAGCGGCAGAATTTACGACGACGGAAGAAACGTGCCATGTAATGGGCTCCTCAAAAGGTCCGTGGATTACTCGTCAGCGTTATCGCTGTTGTCGCTGTCATCACCATCGGCGCCATCGGCGTCGGAGTGCTCAGGACGGTCGCGACGCTCACGGCGCTCACTGCGGTTTTCTTCAGCCTTGAGCATTTCGGACTGGCCAGTAACAGCTTCGTCGCGACGGATGACAAGGTTACGGATCACGGCATCGTTGTAACGGAAGTTGTCTTCCAGCTCGGCCAGGGCCTTGCCAGTGCACTCAACGTTCAGCATCACGTAGTGAGCCTTGTGAACATTGTTGATTGCATAGGCCAGTTGACGACGGCCCCAATCTTCCAGACGGTGGATCTTGCCGCCGTCTTCTTCGATCAGCTTGGTGTAACGCTCTACCATGCCGCCGACTTGCTCGCTCTGGTCCGGGTGAACCAGAAAGATGATTTCGTAATGACGCATGAATGCTCCTTACGGGTTGTAGCCTGCCGCCAAAGCGGTCAGACAAGGAGTGAATAACACTGGTTTATCTTGCACAGGGACAGGCACATGAGCGCCTGCCATGACAGCAAGGGGCGCAATTGTAGAGAAGGGGTCGGAGGGGCGCAAGGAGATTGGTGAATATTTGAACAATGACGCTGAGCTACAAGCTACAAGCTACAAGCTACAAGCTACAAGCTACAAGCTGAAGCATAACCGGCTTGCAGCTTGAGGCTTGGGGCTTGCCACTCTTGGCTGACTACTTCTTGGCAGCAGCGCGCTGACGCAGGGCTTCGAACAGGCAGACGCCTGTGGCAACCGAAACGTTTAGACTGCTCACGCTGCCAGCCATCGGCAGGCGCACCAGATAGTCGCAATGCTCGCGGGTCAGGCGGCGCATGCCTTTGCCTTCGGCACCCATGATCAGGATGGTCGGGCCGGTCAGGTCCTGCTGATACAACTCCTGCTCGGCCTCGCCCGCAGTGCCGACGACCCACAGACCACGTTGCTGAAGTTTTTCCAGCGTGCGTGCCAGGTTGGTCACGGCCACAAGAGGGATCACCTCCGCCGCACCGCATGCCACTTTTCGAACGGTCGGCGTCAATGTCGCAGACTTGTCCTTGGGCACGATCACCGCCAGAGCGCCGGCTGCGTCGGCAGTCCGCAGGCAGGCGCCGAGGTTATGGGGGTCAGTAACGCCATCAAGCACCAGGATCAGTGGCGGACCTTCAGTGCGATCGAGCAACTCGTCGAGCATCGCCTCGCCCCAGACCTGGCTCGGACTGACATCCGCCACTACGCCCTGGTGAACACCCTCGACCCACGCATCCATCTCGCGGCGCTCGGCCTGACCCACCGACACACGATTCTGCGCGGCGAGCTCGATAAGCACCTGAACCCGCGGATCGCTGCGCCCTTCAGCCAGCCAGATCTGCTTGACCCGCTTCGGGTGATGACGCAACAACGCCTCTACGGCATGAACACCGTAGATTTTTTCCAGCTGACTCATGACTTCGCCTTAGGTTTGCGCACGCTGCCACTGCCTGAAGCAGAGGTCGAGCCCGATTTGGACGACCCCTTGCGATGCTTGCTGGTTTTACCGGAAGCGCCGGCAGAGTCACTCGTCGACTTTCCCGACGATGCCTTGCTACCACCCTTGGCTTCAGTCAGCAGCGCTTTCTTCATCTCACGGCTTTTGCGTACTTCCGCATTCTTGGCAGCCGCATCACCCGGCCGGTAGGCTTCGGCGACAGGCTCTTTCGCGGTGCGGCGACCGGACTTGGAAGCAGACGACGACTCCTTGGAATCCTTGCCCTTCTCCGCCGCAGCAGGCTCGGACGTTCGACGCTTGCGGCCGATCGGCGCGCTGGTGGTCTTTTCGGACATTTCGAAGTCGATCTTGCGCTCGTCCAGATCAACGCGCATCACGCGCACTTCAACGGTATCGCCCAGGCGGAAGCTACGGCCTGTGCGCTCGCCGGCCAGGCGATGATGGACCGGATCGAAGTGGTAGTAGTCACCCGGCAATGCGGTGACGTGAACCAGGCCTTCGACGTAGATATCGGTCAGCTCGACGAACAGACCAAAGCCGGTAACAGCCGTGATCACACCCGGGAACGACTCGCCAACGCGGTCTTTCATGAACTCGCATTTCAGCCAGTTCGTGACGTCGCGTGTCGCCTCATCGGCACGGCGCTCGCTCATCGAGCACTGCTCGCCCAATTGCTCGAGCATCGCTTCGTCGTACGGGTAAATACGGGCCTTCGGAATGGCGGGAGCACCGGCACGGCGGACGTGCGGGGTTTCCTGCTTGGAGCGGATCACACTGCGGATCGCGCGGTGAGTCAGCAAGTCCGGGTAGCGACGAATCGGCGAGGTGAAGTGAGTGTACGCCTCGTAATTCAAGCCGAAGTGACCATGGTTATCGGAGCTGTATACCGCCTGGCTCAACGAACGCAGCATGACAGTCTGGATCAGGTGGTAATCCGGACGGTCCTTGATGGTTTCGAGCAGCGCCTGGTAATCCTTCGGCGTCGGGCCGTCTTTGCCCTTGTGCAGGGAAAGACCCAACTCGCCAAGGAAGGCACGCAGCTTTTCCAGGCGCTCAGGCGGCGGGCCGTCGTGTACGCGGTACAGTGCGGGAATTTCGTGCTTCTTGAGAAACGCTGCAGTCGCCACGTTCGCCGCGAGCATGCACTCTTCAATCAGCTTGTGCGCATCGTTGCGAGTGGTCGGACGGATCTCGGCGATTTTGCGCTCGGAACCGAAAATAATCCGGGTTTCCTGGGTTTCAAAATCGATGGCACCGCGAACATGCCGGGCGCCCAGAAGCACTTTGTACAACGCATAAAGCTGCTTCAGATGCGGTACGACGTCGCCATACTGCTCACGCAGCTGCTTGGCTTCGGCGGCTTTCGGGTGTTCCAGCATCGAGCTGACCTTGTTGTAGGTCAGGCGTGCATGGGAGTGGATCACGGCTTCGTAGAACACGTAGTCAGTCATTTCGCCGGTTTTGGAGATGGTCATCTCGCAAACCATTGCCAGACGATCAACCAGCGGATTCAGCGAGCACAGCCCATTGGACAGCTGCTCAGGCAGCATCGGGATCACGCGCTCGGGGAAATACACCGAGTTGCCGCGCACCTGAGACTCCGCGTCGAGCGCCGAGCCGAGCTTCACGTAGCTTGATACGTCGGCGATGGCCACGTAAAGCTTCCAGCCGCCGGAGAACAGGCGCAGCTTGCCGGGCTTGGCTTCGCAGAAAACGGCATCGTCGAAGTCGCGGGCGTCTTCACCGTCGATGGTGACGAATGGAAGATGACGCAGATCGACGCGGTTTTCCTTGTCCTTCTCCTCCACTTCCGGCTTCAATTTGGCGGCTTCTTTCAGCACAGCCTCGGGCCAGACATGAGGAATGTCGTAGGTACGCAGCGCGACATCGATCTCCATGCCTGGCGCCATGTAATTACCCACAACCTCAACCACGTCGCCTTGCGGCTGAAAACGCGGGGTTGGCCAGTGGGTGATTTTCACCTCGACGAACTGACCGACCTTGGCGCCGTTGTTACGGCCCGGGGTAATCAGCACTTCTTGCTGGATTTTTGGGTTGTCCGGCTGGACGAAACCGATGCCGCTTTCTTCGAAGTAGCGGCCCACTACGGTTTCATGGGCGCGGGAGATGACCTCGACGATGACGCCTTCGCGGCGACCGCGACGGTCCAGGCCCGAGACGCGCGCCAATGCACGGTCACCATCGAACACCAGGCGCATTTGCGCAGGGCTCATGAACAGGTCGTCAGAGCCGTCATCCGGGACCAGGAAGCCGAAGCCGTCACGGTGACCGCTGATGCGACCCAGGATGAGGTCCAGCTTGTCGACCGGCGCGTACGTGCCGCGCCGGGTGTAAATCAGTTGCGCGTCGCGCTCCATGGCACGGAGCCGACGTCGCAGGGCCTCGATCTGATCTTCAGTCGTCAGGCCAAATTCTTCCACCAACTGCTCGCGGGCTGCGGGCGATCCGCGCTCGGAGAGGTGAGCCAGAATCAGCTCACGGCTAGGGATGGGGTTTTCGTATTTTTCCGCTTCACGAGCGGCCTCGGGATCGAGGGACTGCCAATCGGCCATTAGAATGAATTCACCTTATCTGTATGTAATTAGTTTGGCATATACCAGATTGAAACGCGAAGACAGCGTTTGCTGGGACTTTTCGCTATTTCAAATTATTTTTGCACGGGGGCTTTACAGCCTTCAATCTCCTCCGTAAGATGCGCCCCACAACGACGGCACTGCCAAGTTGTAGTTGAAATCAAACGAAATATCGAATGAAATCAACGAACTGCCCAGATGGTGAAATTGGTAGACACGCCAGCTTCAGGTGCTGGTGACCGCAAGGTCGTGGAAGTTCGAGTCTTCTTCTGGGCACCAATTCAACGAAACCGAGCTTAGGCTCGGTTTTGTGCATTTTGCGGTTTGAAAAGTCAAGTGTTGCAAAACAGCCGTTAGCGTAGATCACTTCCCCCTGCCCTGTCCTCGCTGCAAATGAATCATCCTGCCGTCTCCCCAATAAATTCAAAAATTCAGTTGCACTCCCGCGAAAAATCTAATTAAATCAGCGCCATGCCCAGATGGTGAAATTGGTAGACACGCCAGCTTCAGGTGCTGGTGACCGCAAGGTCGTGGAAGTTCGAGTCTTCTTCTGGGCACCAAACAAACAAAACCGAGCCGAGTGCTCGGTTTTGTGCTTTCTGGGGAGCTGCAATTGCCCCCCCCTTAGAGCGAAACTACGCTCGAAATTGCCCCAGACTAGCCTTCAGCTGCGCGGCAAGCCTGTCCAGCGTCTTGCCGCTGGCGGTCGTTTCCACCACCGCCTGGGCAGCCTTCTCGGCCTGGGCGTGAATAACCTCTACCCGCCCACGCACCGCTTGCGCGCCCTGAGCCTGATGCTCTGCCGCTCGGGTCGCCAGGCCAATCGCCGCATGAACCTGCTCGACCGACACCTGCACAGAGTGCTGCAGCCGCGCGCTGTCTTTCAGCACTGCGAGCCCTTCCTTGGCCTGACGACCGGCGAGACCAATCGTTGCCACTGCTTCGCGCGCCCCGGATTGCAGCTTGGCGATGTGTTGCTGGATATCGCCCGTCGAGCTTTGCGTCTTGCTCGCCAACGCGCGCACTTCATCGGCGACAACGGCGAAACCTCGACCGGTCTCACCGGCGCGCGCGGCCTCAATGGCAGCATTAAGGGCAAGCAGATTGGTCTGCTCGGCGATGCCATGGATCACTTCCAAAACCACTTCAATCTGCTGGCTTTGCTGCGCCAGCCGCTCGATGACCTGGGCGCCGGTGTCCACCTGCCCGGCCAGCGCCTCGATCAAACTGCCGACCTGATTGGAGGTGCGCGTGTTCTCATCAGTCGCTTGACGAATATCCACCACCTGCCGCAACGCCGCCTGCATCGCCTGGCTCTCGGCCTGCGCCTCGTCAGCCATCTGTGCCAACGCTTGAAGGCTGGCAGCCACCTCATCGCGCTGCAATTCAGCTGCCGCGCCAGCTCCTGCATTGCGTTTGCTCATGGCGCCAATCTCGACGCCAGTCTGCTGCGCCACATCCCCCGCCTCCCGGACGATCGGCTGCAACTTATCGACAAAGCGGTTCACGGCAGCAGCCATGTCGCCTATCTCATCGTTGCTGTTGAGTTTGACGCGCTTGGTCAGATCGCCTTCACCTGCCGCCAGATCATCCAGCGCACGGTTGAGCAACTGCAAGCGCAGCACCACGCGGCGCCCCAGCACAATCGCCAACACCACCAGCACGCCGAGCCCCACCAGGGACAGCCCGACGCCGATCCTCCAGCGCAAGGTGGACGCAGCTTCCTGTACGGCAGAACTGGTATTGGTCGCCATCGCAGCGGCCGACGATTGCGCTGTTTGCAGACGCGAGCGCAATGCGGCAGAGCTCTCGGCCGCAGCGCCGCCCAAGCTCTCCGAGACCAGTTGATCACCGCTGCCGATCAGCGCAGCGAAGCGCTTGTCCAGCGCCGCCAGATTCTCTTCTACCGAGGTGGTTGACACGCCCATGCGGACTTTGCCGATCTCGACGCCATTGGGGCTGATGGACGCTTCAACGTAGTAAACCGAAGGGTCTTTCTGCGCCGCGTTCAGGACCTTGTCCATGGCGCGCTCACCCTCGCCTTTCGCCAACAGGGTCTTGATCGATTCGTTCTCGCGGTTCAGATAACGCGTTAGGTGCTCGCCCTGGGCATCGTCGTAGACCACGAACAGCACGTTCGGATTGCGTTGCGCACGGCGCGCGAACTCCGACAGCGTCGGCGTATCGCCATCCCACATCGCCCGTGGCGCGACAGCTGCCAGCAGCTCGGCCATGTCCGTCGCCGAATCCCGAAGGTCTTTCTCCAGCGTCGCACGCAGTTGCGCCTGCTCATCTTTAAGGCGCGTCGAGAGGCCGGCACTCAGGCGCTGACGAGTATTTTGCGAAAGACTGTCCAGACTGGACGTTACGTCACGGCTCGCCTGCTCCAGCTCGCCGGTCAAGTGTTGCGAATCTACACCCAGCCGTGCCGCCAGCTCAGCTTCGAGCGCAGTGACGGTGCTCCGAGTGAGGGCGACGGCAACCAGCACTTGCACCAGAAGGGCGATACCAAGAGCAATGAATACGGGCCGCAGCAAGCGGCTGCGCAGAAGAGAATTAACGGCCGACACAGGAGATCCCTCGCCATACACGCCATCAAAATGATGGCATCGTTTTATAAGCGGAATCACAGCAAGGGTCGTGCCGCAGTGGCGAGTAGTTTCCAGCGGGCAAAACAAAGGGCCGCCAAGGCGACCCTTTATTTGCGCTTCAACGACTTATCAGTCGAACGGATGACGCAGAACGATCGTCTCGTTGCGGTCAGGGCCCGTCGAAATAATGTCGATCGGTGCGCCGACCAGCTCTTCAAGACGCTTGATGTAAGCGCGGGCGTTGGCAGGCAGCTCTTCCAGGGTCTTGGCACCCAGGGTCGATTCTGACCAGCCCGGCACTTCTTCGTACACCGGCTCCAGGCCGATATAGCTGTCGGCGTCGGTCGGGGCGTCGATCACTGCACCGTTCTCGTTCTTGTAGCCCACGCAGATGTTGATGGTCTCGAGACCGTCAAGCACGTCCAGCTTGGTCAGGCAGATGCCCGAGATGCTGTTAACGTCGATGGCGCGACGCAGGATAACGGCGTCGAACCAGCCACAGCGACGCGCACGGCCGGTGGTTGCCCCGAACTCGTGGCCGCGCTTGGCCAGGAACGCGCCGACATCGTCGAACAGCTCCGTCGGGAACGGACCCGAACCCACGCGAGTGGTGTAGGCCTTGGTGATGCCCAAGATGTAATCCAGGTACATCGGCCCCATGCCCGAACCGGTAGCGATGCCGCCGGCAGTGGTGTTCGAACTGGTGACGTACGGGTAGGTACCGTGGTCGATGTCCAGCAGCGAACCCTGAGCACCTTCGAACATGATGTCTTTGCCGGCGCGGCGCATTTCGTGCAGCGTTGCGGTCACGTCGAGCATCATCGGCTTGAGCAGTTCGGCGTATTCCATGCACTCGTCGAGTGTCTTCTGGAAGTCGATCGCCGGCTCTTTGTAGTAATTGACCAGAACGAAGTTGTGGTAATCCAGGAGTTCGCCCAGCTTGGCGGCGAAGCGCTCGCGGTGGAATAGATCACCGATGCGCAGACCACGACGCGCAACCTTGTCTTCGTAAGCCGGGCCGATGCCACGACCAGTGGTGCCGATCTTGTGCTCGCCACGGGCCTTTTCGCGGGCCTGATCAAGGGCCACGTGATAGGACAGGATCAGCGGGCAGGACGGGCTGATGCGCAGACGCTCGCGCACCGGAATGCCTTTATCTTCCAGCTTGGTGATTTCACGCATGAGCGCATCAGGCGCGACGACCACACCGTTGCCGATCAGGCACTGCACGCCTTCGCGCAGGACGCCGGACGGAATCAGGTGCAGGACGGTTTTTTCGCCGTCGATCACCAGTGTGTGGCCAGCGTTGTGGCCACCTTGATAACGCACTACCGCGGTTGCATGTTCGGTCAGCAGATCAACGATCTTGCCTTTGCCCTCATCACCCCATTGGGTGCCCAGGACTACGACATTCTTACCCATAACACTTGTCCTCATTCGCGCAAACTTGGCGCCGGCAGCGGCCGGCGGGGAAACTTAAGAGGCCAGCGGCATTACCTGCCAACGCTCGCCCTGCTGAATCAATTGCCGATCACAGTCGGCGTCTAGCGCTGCTGAAACCGGTTGGCCTGGCAACGCCTGAACCACACGCTGACCTTCAGCGCGCAACTGGCAGACCGTTTGCCACAGCGCCGCATCAGTGCTGTCCGGCATCCAGATACCGCCAGACGGTAGCTCGATCTGCGCCTGGCCGCGTGTCACCAAGGTTTTCAAATCGGTGGAAAAACCCGTCGCCGGTCGCGCGCGACCGAAATCGGCACCAATGTCATCGTACCGACCGCCCTGGGCGATCGACTGGCCAACACCCGGGACGAAGACCGCAAAGACCACGCCAGTGTGGTAGTGGTAGCCGCGCAATTCGCAAAGGTCAAAGTACAACGGTAGCTCAGGGAATCGGGCCGAGAGACGTTCGGCGATTTCCTGCAGATCATCCAGCGCCTCAATGACCGCCGCCGGCGCATTCGCCAGACGGTCGCGGGCCTGCGCCAATACCGTACGGTCGCCACACAGATCCACCAGCGCACGCAACATGCTGGCCAGGTCGGTCGGCAGACCTTCGGTCAACGCAATGACCTCGTCGATGGCTTTGCGCTGGAGTGCATCAAACAGCTGTTGCTCGACTTCACCGGACAATCCGGCAGCGCGGGCAAGACCGCGGTAAATCCCGACGTGCCCCAGGTCCATATGGACGTCTGGCACATCCGCCAATTGCAGCATCGCCAGCATGAGGCTGATGACTTCGACGTCACTGCTCGGGCTCGCGTCGCCGTACAGCTCGGCACCCAACTGGATCGGGCTGCGCGAGGACGACAATGCACGCGGCTGGGCATGCAGCACGCTGCCGGCGTAGCAGAGGCGGCTTGGGCCTTCGCGACGCAGGGTGTGGGCGTCGATGCGGGCGACCTGTGGCGTGATGTCCGCGCGGAAACCCATCTGCCGGCCCGATTGCGGGTCGACCACTTTGAAGGTGCGCAGATCCAGATCCTGGCCCGCACCGGTGAGCAGTGATTCGAGGTATTCGATGTGCGGGGTCACGACAAATTCGTAGCCCCAGCTCTGAAACAGATCCAGCACCTGACGACGCGCGACTTCAATGCGCGCAGCTTCCGGCGGCAGTACTTCTTCGATGCCATCCGGCAGCAGCCAGCGGTCAACCGTTGCCATTACGCCTTTCCCCTATGATCCGGGCGGCCGGCCCTTGGGCAAGCCTTGAGTGAAGCAGACAGCATTCTGCGGACGCAGGGCAAGGGAATGTCCCCTGCCCGATGCGCCGCACTATCGCGAACACCGTCCTCGAAAAAACTGCCGCGCACGGAACACGCCACGGCCAATCAATCGTGCAGACGCAAAAAAGCCGGGAATTTCCCGGCTGCCGCATCATACACACGTTTTGTCGCGCGATCACCCCGACGGGCAGTTTTGCCGCCCGGCGGAGTGATCAGGTGCTGATGCGATTACGGCTTGGCTTTTTGCAAATAGCGGAAGAACTCGCTGCTTGGGTCCAGCACCATCACGTCGCTTTTATTGGCGAAGCTTTCACGGTAGGCGCGCAGGCTACGGTAGAACGCGTAGAACTCCTGATCCTGACCGTAGGCCTTGGAGTAGATCGCAGCCGCTTGAGCATCACCATCACCGCGTGCCTCTTCAGACTCCCGATACGCTTCAGCCAACAGAACGCGGCGCTGACGATCGGCGTCGGCACGGATGCCTTCCGCCAGCTCGTTACCCTTGGCGCGGTGCTCACGGGCCTCACGCTCACGCTCAGTGCTCATACGCTCGAACACGCTGCGGTTCACTTCCTTCGGCAGGTCGATGGCCTTGACTCGAACATCAACAACTTCGATGCCCAGCTCTTTGCCGGCCATGGTGTTCAGAGACGCAGTGATGTCAGCCATCAGTGCGTCACGCTCACCTGAAACCACCTCGTGCAGCGTGCGCTTGCCGAACTGGTCACGCAGACCGGATTCGAGACGACGGGAGAGACGCTCATCGGCGATCTGCTTCAGGCCGGAAGTCGCGGTGTAGAAACGCTCAGCGTCCTTCACGCGCCATTTGGCGTAGGCATCGACCATCACGGCTTTCTTTTCCAGCGTCAGGAAACGCTGAGTCGGCGCATCGAGGGTCATCAAGCGACCATCGAACTTGCGCACCTGATTCACGTAAGGAATCTTCACGTGCAGGCCTGGCGAAACATCCGCCTGAACCACGCGACCGAATTGCAGCAGCACCGCGCGCTCGGTCTGAGCGACGATGTAGAAGCTGTTCCATGCGACCACGGCCAACACGACGCAGACAATCAGGGCAACCAGAGATTTATTGCTCATCAGCGAGTCTCCCTAGTGCGCGTGTCACGTTGCTGTTGCATGTCCGCTGCCCGTGAGCCCGGATCTGCCGGTGCAGCAGCAGCGCCGCCCGTGGCAGACGAGCTGGAACCGTTACGGCTGCTATCGATCATTTTGTCCAACGGCAGATAAAGCAGGTTGTTCTGACCTTTGTCGCCGGTCACAAGTACCTTGCTGGTGTTGCTGAAGACTTCCTGCATGGTGTCCAGATACAGACGTTCACGCGTGACTTCCGGTGCCTTGCGGTACTCGGCGACCAGCTTGGTAAAACGATCCGCCTCACCCTTGGCCCGAGAAACCACTTCATCGCGATAGCCGTTGGCGTCTTCGACAATACGCTGAGCCTGACCGCGCGCTTCCGGGATCACACCGTTGGCGTAGGTTTCAGCCTGGTTACGTGAGCGCTGTTCGTCTTCACGGGCGCGGATCACGTCATCGAACGCTTCCTGGACTTCGCGCGGCGCCGCAGCGCTCTGCACGTTGACCTGAGTCACGGTGATGCCGGTGCGATAGGTATCGAGGAAGCGTTGCAGCCGCTCCTTGATTTCGCTGGCCATCAACTCACGACCTTCAGTCAGCACCTGGTCCATGGCGGTCGAACCCACCACATGACGCAAGGCACTTTCGGTCGCATGCTGCAGGCTGACTTCAGGCTGATCAACGTTCAGCACAAAATCCTGCAGATTGGTGATTTTGTACTGCACGGTCAGCGGCACTTCGACGATGTTCTCGTCTTCGGTGAGCATCTGGCCCTGCTTGCTGTACGCACGTTCACGCGTCACGTTTTCGAGGTACTTGCGATCAAACGGCGGGAAATAGATATTCAAACCCGGCCCGACGGTTTCATAGTACTTGCCGAAGCGCAGCACAACAGCCTGCTCCTGCTCGTCGACCACATAGATTGCGTTGTACAGCCAGATGGCGAGCAGCACGACCAGACCGATGCCGAGCAGGCCGAGGCCACCGCCCTTGCTCGATCCACCGCCGCTGCCGCCGCCATCGCCACTGCGTTTCTTGCCACCACCGAACAACCCATTCAGGCTTTCCTGCAGCTTACGGAAGGCCTCGTCGAGATCCGGTGGCCCCTTGCGGTCGCCGCCCTTGCGCTTACCACCCCAAGGATCCTGATTATTCGAGTTGCCACCCGGCTCATTCCAAGCCATAGCGCTCTCCATCTGATAAAGCAAAGACGCACCCACGGCGCGCCGACCAATGCTACAGAATGCCCGTCGAAGCGGTACAACCGCTTTGTCAGGCTTTTATTGCAAAGTGTGTTGCTCGATGAATTCCAGCGGCTGCAGTCCTTCGCGACTCACCAGGCGATTGAATTCAACTCGGGGTAACCGAACAGCCAAAAGACTCTGACCTTCTTCGTCGTGCTCTTCGCTCTGCACCGCACCCAGGTTGAAAAACTGGGCACGCAACCGGGCGAACTCCTGCGTGAGGCGCAGCGTCCCCACGAAGAGGTCATTGCCCAACACTTCGGCAATGGCTTGCTTGAGCAAGTCCAGACCGCGTCCATCACGGGCAGAAACCCAGACCCGCTGCGGCTTGCCATCGGCATCGCGCTGGATCTGCGGCTCAACCCCTTCGAGCAGATCGAGTTTGTTATACACCTCAAGCATCGGCAAGTCCTGGGCCCCAATCTCGCCCAGCACCACCATGACCTGCTCGATCTGCTCAAGGCGATCGGGCTCATGAGCGTCAATCACATGCAGCAGCAGATCGGAGTTGCTCGACTCTTCGAGCGTAGCCCGAAAGGCCTCGACCAGCTTGTGCGGCAAATGACGGATGAAACCCACCGTATCAGCCAGCACAATTGGCCCAAGGTCTCTGACTTCAAGGCGGCGCAGGGTCGGGTCAAGGGTCGCGAACAGCTGATCGGCCGCGTAGACGTCGGAGTCGGTCACCGCATTGAACAGCGTTGACTTGCCGGCGTTGGTATAGCCGACGATCGAAACCGTAGGGATGTCGGCGCGGGACCGGCCACGACGGGCCTGATCACGCTGACTGCGAACTTTTTCAAGTCGGCCCTTGATCTGACGCAGACGCACACGCAACAGGCGCCGGTCCGTTTCTAGTTGGGTTTCACCCGGACCGCGCAGACCGATACCGCCACCCTGACGCTCAAGGTGAGTCCAGCCACGGACCAGCCGCGTACTCATGTGCTCAAGCTGGGCCAGTTCAACCTGCAGCTTGCCTTCATGGGTGCGCGCCCGTTGGGCGAAGATGTCGAGAATCAGGCCCGTACGGTCAAGCACGCGACACTCGAAAACACGTTCGAGGTTACGTTCCTGACTGGGTGTAAGGACATGATTGAAGATGACGATATCTGACTTTTCGGTTTTGACCAGGTCGCGCAATTCCTCGACCTTGCCGCTGCCTACCAGATACTTTGCCGTTGGCCGATGCCTTGGCACGTTGACGAACGAGACAATGTCGGCGCCGGCCGACAGCGCCAGCTCCCTGAACTCCTGCGGATCTTCGCGCGCCTCAGGGTCCTGACCATCCAAGTGAACGAGGATCGCCCGCTCACCACCACTGTGGCGCTCAAAGAACAAAGCAGACTCCTATCAGGCGTTACCTGGCTCGGCGTCAGCCTGCTCGGATTCGGTAGCGCTAGGCAGACGAATCGGGCGGACGGGAACGACAGTCGAGATGGCGTGTTTGTAGACCATTTGGCTGACAGTGTTCTTCAGCAAAATAACGAACTGGTCAAAGGATTCGATAGTGCCTTGCAGCTTGATACCGTTTACCAGATAGATCGAAACCCCAACCTTCTCTTTACGCAAAGTGTTCAGGTAAGGGTCTTGTAGCGAATGCCCTTTTGACATGTGCCGCACTCCTTTAAGGATCAATAGAATAAATTCGAAAACATTGGCTTGGGCCGCTACCTCCCGAAGGCTATCCCCCAAGGATAGACGGCTATTGCAAGGACTCAGCTCAATATGGAGACCGACCCCAGGTATTTCAAGGCGCGTGGCAGATTGTCGCAAGCCAGGCTGTCCAACCAGTGCAAATTCTGCCAGCTGCGTAACCAGGTGAACTGCCTCTTGGCCAGCTGGCGCGTGGCAATGATGCCGCGCTCCTGCATCTGGTCCCGAGTCAGCTTGCCGTCCAGATGATCCCAGACCTGGCGATACCCTACAGCTCTAATAGACGGTAAATTCGAGTTCAGATCACCCCTCGAACGTAGCGCTACGACTTCTTCAACGAATCCTTCATCAAGCATTTGCCTGAAACGCACAGCGATTCGGTCGTGGAGCACCTTGCGATCCGTCGGTGCGATCGCGAGATTTGCGACAGTATAGGGCAATTGATGACGCCCCGAAGCGCTCGCTTGAGCACTTTGCGCACTTTGTTGTTCCCGATGCGCGGTCATGCTCATGCCGCTGACCCGAAAGACTTCCAGCGCGCGAACCAGCCGCTGGGGATCGTTGGGGTGAATTCTCGCCGCCGACACCGGATCGATGCTCGCCAGCTCATCATGCAACGACTGCCAGCCCTGACTGGCCGCTTGCGCCTCAATCTGCGCACGAATCTCGGCGTCAGCCGCAGGCATATCGGCCAGGCCCTCCAGTAGAGCTTTGAAATACAACATCGTGCCGCCCACCAGCAGGGGAATTTTTCCCCGGGCGGTAATTTCCGCCATGGCGTGCAAGGCATCGGTTCGAAAATCCGCCGCAGAGTAGCTCTGGCTCGGGTCGAGGATATCGATGAGACGGTGCGGATACGTCTCCAGCAGCGCTTTTGATGGCTTGGCAGTGCCGATGTCCATGCCGCGGTACACCAGCGCGGAATCCACGCTGATCAGCTCACACGGAAGCACTTTGGTCAGCTCGATGGCGAGATCGGTTTTCCCGGCGGCGGTCGGCCCCATCAGAAAGATGGCCGGAGGAAGAGCACTCATCAGCGACCGCGCAGGAATAATTTGTCCAGATCATCCAGACCCAGCTGGGTCCAGGTGGGCCGTCCATGGTTGCATTGACCGCTGCGCTCGGTGTTTTCCATGTCACGCAGCAGCCCGTTCATTTCCGGGATGGCCAGCCGGCGATTGGCGCGGATCGCACCGTGGCACGCCATGGTGCCGAGCAGCTCATTCATGTGCGCCTGAACGCGATCGCTGGTGCCGTACTCCATCAGATCGCCCAGCACATCGTGCACCAGTCGATTCGCCTCAGCCTGTTTCAGCAGCGCGGGGATCTGCCGGATAGCGAGAGTCTCCGGCCCAAGGCGCTGCAACTCGAAGCCCAGCTGCTGGAAGGTGACCATGTGTTCCTCGGCGCAGTCGGCTTCGCGCTGGCTGACCGCAATGGACTCCGGCACCAGCAGCGGCTGACCGCTCAGGCCTTCGCTGGCCATGGCGATCTTCAAGCGCTCGTACATGATTCGCTCATGGGCCGCGTGCATGTCCACCAGCACCAGGCCGTGGGCGTTTTCCGCGAGGATATAAATGCCCTTGAGCTGAGCGAGTGCATAACCCAGTGGCGGAACATCGCCCTGGGATTCGGGAAGCGACACGCTGCCTGCGCTCGCCGACGCCTGCACGCCGGGCAGAGGGGCAAAGAATTCGCTGTAAGCGGCACGCGCCTCTTCAGCCGGAAGCACCGACGACGGCCGCGGCGTGTACTGATACTGGTAACCCGCACCACTGCCAGAGCCTGGCGCGGATCCGGCCGGCGGATTCCACGCCTGACCTTGTGGCGTTTCGAGCACGTTATTGGCCAGGCGCATTTCGCCCTGGGGCCCGAACTCGCCGGCATCCGGCCCGCTTGGACGCACCAGCGCGGTAACCGAGGTGGTGCCCGCGAGCTGATCTTCAGGTCGTACATCGCCGAGGGCGCGATGCAGCGTGCCGTAGAGGAAATCGTGAACCATGCGCCCGTCGCGGAACCGCACTTCGTGCTTGGTCGGGTGGACGTTGACGTCGACGACCGCCGGATCGACTTCGAAAAACAGCACGAAGGTCGGATGCCGGCCGTTGAACAGCACGTCGCGGTAAGCCTGACGCACAGCGTGGGCAACCAGTTTGTCGCGCACTGCACGGCCATTGACGAAGAAATACTGCAGATCGGCCTGACTGCGCGAGAACGTCGGCAGCCCCACCCATCCCCACAACCTCAAACCGTTGCGCTCGACCTCGATCGGCAGCGCCTGCTCCAGAAACCCGGGGCCGCAAATAGCCGAAACCCGACGCGCGCGCGCGACGTCATCGTGGGCTTCATGCAGGCTCAGGACAGTCTTGCCGTTATGGCGCAAATGAAAGGCCACATCGAACCGAGCCAGCGCCATGCGCTTGATTACCTCCTGGAGGTGATCGAACTCGGTTTTCTCGGCTTTAAGAAACTTGCGCCGCGCAGGGGTGTTGAAAAAAAGGTCACGCACTTCCACGGAGGTGCCGACGGGATGCGCAGCGGGCTGAACACGGGAAGCCATGTCGCGGCCTTCGGTCTCGACCTGCCAGGCCTGATCGGCGTCGCGCGTGCGAGACGTCAACGTCAGGCGCGCCACGGAACTGATCGACGCCAGCGCTTCGCCCCGGAAGCCAAGGCTCATGACTCGCTCAAGGTCTTCCAGGTCGCGGATCTTGCTGGTGGCATGTCGGGCCAGTGCCAGGGGCAGATCATCGGAGGAGATGCCGCCGCCGTCGTCGCGAACCCGCAACAGTTTGATGCCGGCTTGCTCGACGTCGACATCAATACGGCGCGCGCCGGAATCAAGGCTGTTTTCGAGCAGTTCCTTGATCACCGAAGCCGGGCGCTCGACGACCTCGCCCGCAGCAATCTGGTTGGCGAGCCGCGGGCTCAGCAACTGGATACGCGCAGCCTGGGCCGCCGGTAGATCGGGGCTTACGCTGACATCCAGTTCTTGGTCACCGAGCAGCAGGTCAGTCACGGCTCACCTGCCAGTTCTGCGCTGGGGATTCTCAGCTCCTGCCCGACTTTCAGCTCGTCAGAGCTCAGATGATTGGCGGTACGAAGCATCGGCATGGTCATGTCGTAGCGCGCCGCGATCATGCTCAACGACTCGCCGGGACGCACCGTATGCTCGCGTGCGCCCATGGCCAGCTTGCCGTTATCCCGCAGCCAGGCGATGTACGTGCCTTGCGGCGGATTCTGCTGGAAGAACTGCTTCACGCCCGCCGTGATGGAGCGCGCCAGGGCCTGCTGGTGGCTGGTGCCTTGCAGCTTGTTCGCTTCGGCCGCGTTGGAGATGAAGCCGGTCTCGACCAGAATCGACGGAATGTCCGGCGACTTCAGCACCATGAAGCCGGCCTGCTCGACGCGGGACTTGTGCAGCGAGGTTACGCGGCCGATGTTGGTCAGGACCTTCTGGCCGACGTTCAGGCTTGAAGTCAGTGATGCGGTCATCGACAAATCGAGCAGCACACCCGCGAGCATGCGGTCTTTGTCATCGAGACTCACGGCCCCGGCGCCACCGATCAAGTCGGAACGGTTTTCACTGTCCGCCAGCCAGCGTGCTGTTTCGGAGGTCGCGCCGCGTTCCGACAGGGCAAACACCGAAGCGCCGAAGGCCGCCGAAGAAGGCGCCGCGTCGGCATGAATGGACACGAATAGATCAGCACCTTTGGCGCGGGCAATTTCCGTGCGCTTACGCAGCGGGATGAAGTAGTCGCCCGTACGGGTCAGCTCGGCGCGGTAGCCCTTTTCGCCGTTGATCTGGCGCTGAAGCTCCTTGGCAATCGCGAGCACGACGTTCTTTTCTTTCTCACCGCGACCGCCGGACGCACCCGGATCTTCTCCGCCGTGACCGGCATCAATGACGACAACGATGTCGCGCTTGCCGTTGGGCACAGGGGTAAGCTTGATTTCAGGCTTGGACGGGCTGACCGGCACCACTGCGGGCGTCGCAGGCGCGGTGGTGGCCGGGGTATCGGCAACCGACGGCGGCGGATTGGCATCGGCGGCGTTGTCGTACAGGTCGACCACCAGACGGTTGCCGTATTGCTGGTTCGGCGCGAGGGTGAAGCTCTTCGGCGTCACGGCCTTCTTCAGGTCGATGACCACGCGCAGGTCGTCAGGCGTGCGTTGCGCCGAGCGCATGCTGGTGATCGGCGTGTTGGCCGTCGGCACGTTCAGCGGCCCACCCAGGGTGGCGCCGTTGATGTCGATGACCAGACGGTCAGGGGACTGCAGCGTGAAGACACTGTGCTGAACAGGGCCAGACAGGTCGAAAACCAGCCGCGTGTTATCCGGGGCACGCCATAAGCGGACACTTCGTACCTGTGAAGCGGCCAACGCGTCGACAGCCAGTGTCGCCAGCAGCAGTCCTATCACAGTAACCAGCGCGCGCATGCGCATACCAAACCCCATATCTATTGAATGTCTATTTAAACGAAGGCGCCAAAGCGGCACACCACATCTCGCCACGCGAGCTTTTTGGGCTCAACGTCAACGCTCGACCTTCGTCGAGCGGCCTTATGGTAATGATCAGGTCAGGCTTTGGCAAAAAGCCTGCACCAAGATTGGGCCATTCGATAAGACAAAGGGCATCGCCGTCGAGATAGTCCCGGATGCCGAGGAATTCTAGCTCTTCTGGATCAACAAGTCGGTAGAGATCAAAGTGATACGCGCGGTTTCTACCAATTTCGTAAGGTTCTACCAGCGTAAACGTCGGACTTTTTACCGCGCCGGTATGCCCCAGGCCGCGAATGATCCCTCGGGACAGCGTGGTCTTGCCGGCCCCCAGATCGCCCTCCAGAAAAATAATCCCATTGCTTTCAGTCACTTGGGCAATACGTGCGCCGAAGTGGGTCATGGCCTCTTCACCCATGAGCGCCAGGGTTAACTCAGACACGGTTGGTGCTCCTCCAGAAGCTGGCGAATAACAGGAATCAGATCAGCGGCAGCCAGCCCTCGCCCGCCGGCGCCGCATTGCTCACCAGCGAAGGCGTGCAGCCAGACGCCCAGACAAGCAGCGTCATAGGCGCTCATCTTTTGCGCCATCAGCGCGCCGATGACACCGGACAAGACATCGCCCAGCCCGCCGGTCGCCATCGCCGGATGGCCGTGATCGGCCAGTGAGAGGTCACCTGCCGGGTTGGCGATCAGGCTGCCGCTGCCTTTTAAAACGCATACAGCATTGAATTTCCTGGCCAGCGCACGCGCCGCAGCCGGACGATCGGCTTGAATGTGTTTCGTGTCGGTGCCCAGCAGGCGCGCGGCTTCGCCAGGATGCGGGGTGATCACGCTGCCCTCGGGCAATTGCACGGCACCGGTCGCCAGCTCGTTCAGCGCGTCGGCATCCCAGACCTGCGGCAACGGCGCGTTCGCGGCCGCAGACAACAGGCTTTTTCCCCAACTGTGCTGGCCGAGCCCCGGACCCACCACCAGCACCGACGCAGGCTCAATCAAGGCGAGGAGCTGGTTGGCCGAGCTGATGCCGGCGCTCATCACTTCAGGGAATCGCGTCAGCGCGGCGCTGATATGTTCCGGCCGCGTGGCCAGCGTGACCATGCCGGCGCCGGTGCGCAGCGTGCTTTCGGTGGCGAGCAATGCTGCGCCGCCGAAACCTCGATCGCCGCCCACCACCAGCACGCGACCAAACATGCCCTTGTGTGCGACGCGTGAGCGAGGCGCCAGGGTGGGCAGATTGAAGGTGTCCAGCCGTTTGACGCTGACGGGGGTTTGCCGAATGATCTCGGCGTCCGCCTGCAAGTCATCGAACACCAGCTCGCCGACCAGTTCGGGCGCATCGCCAGTGAACAGCCCGACCTTGAGGCCAATGAAGGTGACGGTCAGATCGGCGCGGACGGCGACGCCCAGTGTTCGGCCGGTGTCGGCGCAGAGCCCTGAAGGGAGATCGACGGCCACTACGGGCAATCCACTGTCGTTGATGGCTTCAATGGCCGCCGCGTAAGGATCGCGCACGTCCCCCGTCAGCCCTGTGCCCAGCAGCGCGTCGACAACGATGCCGGCCAGCGCCTGCTGTTGCCAGGGCTGAATATCGACCTTGGCGGCAACCGCTTCTTCATAAGCGGATCGAGCGTCGCCGCCCAGCGCTGCGCAGTCACCCACAGCCAGCACGTGAACGTGCCAGCCGGCACGCCGGGCCAGCGCAGCCACGAGGTAGCCGTCGCCGGCGTTGTTGCCGCGACCGCTCATCACTGTCAGCTGCCTGCCCTCGGGCCAGCGACGACGTATTGCCCGCCATGCAGCATGGGCAGCGCGCTGCATCAGCTCAAAGCCGGGCGTGCCGGCAGCAATCAGGCGTGCGTCGAGGTCGCGCACCTGAGCGGCGCTGTACAGTGCGTCGGGAAATGGGGGTTTGCTGTGCAACATGCGTCTTTGGGCTCCGATGTCTGGCAGAATTATACGCACCTGCGCCCCGGTGTCCTCTTTGCATGTCCGCGATAACTGTAGACCCATCCACAGCTCCAGAGCCTCTAACGGCAGCCGGGCTGACCGACCTTGCCCAATCGATCAAGGGTTGGGGGCGCGAGCTTGGCTTTCAGCAAGTCGGAATCTCGGGGCTGGACCTGGCCGACCACGAGCAGCACCTGGAGCGCTGGCTCGACGCCGGGTACCACGGCGAGATGGACTATATGGCAGCGCATGGCAGCAAACGTTCGCATCCGGACGAGCTGGTGCCAGGAACGCTGCGCGTGGTGTCGTTGCGCATGGACTATCTGCCCGGCGATACGCAGATGGCTCAGTTGCTGGGGCAGCCCGAGAAAGCCTACGTCTCGCGGTACGCGCTGGGGCGTGATTACCACAAGCTGATCCGCAAGCGCGTGCAGCAACTGGCGGAGCGCATTCAACAGGCGATCGGGCCATTCGGGTTTCGCGCGTTCGTCGACAGCGCGCCGGTGCTGGAGAAGGCCATTGCCGAGCAGGCCGGGCTGGGCTGGATCGGCAAGAACACCCTGGTGCTCAATCGCAAGGCCGGCAGTTATTTCTTTCTCAGCGAGCTGTTCGTCGACCTGCCGCTGCCGGTAGACGCCCCACACGCCACCGAGCATTGCGGGCGCTGCACGGCCTGCCTGGACGTGTGTCCGACCAACGCCTTCGTCGGACCCTACGTGCTGGATGCGCGAAAGTGTATTTCCTATCTGACCATCGAGCTGAAGACGTCGATCCCCGAAGATTTGCGTGCGTTGATCGGCAATCGGGTGTTCGGCTGCGATGACTGCCAGATCGTCTGCCCGTGGAATCGCTTCGCACGGCCAACCGATCAAACGGACTTCAAACCCCGTCACGGCCTTGATAACGCCGAATTGACGACGCTGTTTTTATGGGACGAAACGACCTTCCTGAGCAACACCGAAGGCTCACCGTTGCGGCGCGCCGGGTATGAGCGGTGGTTGAGAAATCTGGCCGTGGGGCTGGGTAACGCGCCGTCTACCATCCCCGTGATCGAAGCGCTGAAAGCGCGGCGGGAGCATCCGTCAGAGATGGTGCGCGAGCATGTTGAATGGGCGTTGGGGCAGCATGACGCCAGAGCCCCAGGGCGCTTGTTGTAATCGCGCGCCGGTTCAGTGCCCGTCCTTGTAAACAAACTTCGGCATTTCCCAGCGAAACTTGATCGCCAGCAGCCGCAGTAACAATCCGCCAAACAGCGTGATCAGCGTGCCCTGCTCCACCGGCAATCCGGCGTACTGGCACAGCAAAAAGCACCACGCGGCGGCGAACGATACGCTGGCATACAGCTCGCGACGGAAGATCAGGGGGATGTCGTTGCAGAAAATGTCCCGCAGGATTCCCCCAAACACGCCGGTGATCACCCCGCTCACGGCGGCGACGGTCATGCTCAAGCCCATGTCCAGCGCGGTCATGCAGCCGATCAGGGTAAACGCCACCAATCCCAGTGCATCGAGCACCAGAAACAGCGAGCGCAGATGGCGCATCAGCGGTGCGATGAAGATGGTCACCAGCGCTGCAATGCTGGTAAGGATCAGGTATTCCGGGTGCTTGACCCACGTCAGCGGATAATGCCCCAGCAGCACGTCGCGAACCGAACCGCCGCCCAGCGCCGTGATGCAGGCGATCAGCACCACACCGAACCAGTCCATGCCGCGACGGCCTGCGGACAGCGCGCCGGTCATGGCTTCGGCCGTAATGGCGATCAGGTAGAGCATCAACAACATGGCGGCAGTCCCTGCGAGAAAGGGGCGCAGTCTAACCACTCGACCGGGGCACCAAAAGAGAGCGTTTGGTTTAGCGCTCTCTCCAGGCGACTGCGATTGGCCGCCGGCGCCCTGCTGTCACGACTTGATGAAGTGCTCGCGGTAGAAACGCAGCTCGGCGATCGACTCACGGATATCGTCCAGCGCCAGGTGCGTGCTGCCCTTCTTGAACTTGAGGTCAGGGGACCAGCGTGCAGCCAGTTCCTTGAGGGTCGAGACGTCGAGGTTGCGGTAGTGAAAGTAGTTTTCCAGCGTCGGCATGCGCTTGTACAGGAAGCGACGGTCCTGGCAGATGCTGTTGCCGCAGATGGGCGAACTGCGCTCGGGCACCCACTGCTTGATGAACTCAAGCGTCATGGCCTCGGCTTCGTCGTTGGAGATTTTGCTTTCGCGCACGCGCTGGGTCAGGCCGGAACCGCCGTGCTGGCGGGTGTTCCATTCGTCCATGCCGTTCAGCAGCTCGTCGCTCTGATGAACCGCAATGACCGGGCCTTCGGCCAGGGTGTTGAGTTCGCTGTCGGTGATGATGGTTGCCATCTCGATGATGACGTCGTTATCAGGGTCCAGACCGGTCATTTCCAGGTCGATCCAAATAAGATTCTGTTTGTTCTGCATATGTCGGCTCCTCAGCGTTGGCGCGCAGTTTAGCCCACCCGGGCGTGCTAGACTCGCCCGCGCTTTATCAAATCAGCACCTTTATGCGTCTTCAAACGGAACACTGAACACCCATGGCCAAACGCCAACTCAACCGCCGCCAGAACTGGCGCATCGAAAAGATTCAGGGCGAACGCGCCGCGCGTGCCGCCAAACGTGAATCAACCGCTCTCGAAACGCTGGAAGGCGGCGATCTCGGTCCCGAGCAAACGGGCCTTGTCATCGCGCACTTTGGCGTGCAGGTAGAAGTCGAAGCGCAGGACGGCGAGCTGCAGGGTCAGGTTTTCCGCTGTCACTTGCGCGCCAACCTGCCGGCGCTGGTCACCGGCGACCGAGTCGTGTGGCGCGCGGGTAATCAGGGCATCGGCGTCATCGTTGCGCAGTTGCCCCGCGATACAGAACTGAGCCGCCCGGACAGCCGGGGCCAGCTCAAGCCGGTCGCCGCCAACGTTGACTTGATCGTCATCGTTTTCGCACCGATGCCCGAACCCCATGCCAATCTGATCGACCGCTACCTGGTGGCCGCTGAGCATGCGGGGATTCGCCCGTTGTTGCTGTTGAACAAGTTTGACTTGATCGACGATCAGAACGCCCCGGCGCTCAATGCGCTGCTGGCGGTGTACCGCACGCTGGGTTATCCCGTGCTGGAAGTTTCGGCCCACCACGGCGATGGCATGCAGCAGTTGCAGGACCAGCTGGATGGCCACATCAGTGTGTTCGTCGGTCAGTCCGGCGTTGGCAAATCCTCGCTGGTCAACAGCCTGCTGCCGGAAGTCGGCACGCGCGTCGGGCCATTGTCGGAGTATTCGGGCCAAGGCACGCACACCACGACCACCGCGCGCCTGTTCCACTTCCCGCGCGGCGGCGACCTGATCGACTCACCGGGTATTCGTGAATTCGGCCTGGGCCACGTCAGCCGTGCAGACGTCGAAGCGGGTTTTATCGAGTTCAACGACCTGCTCGGCAGATGCCGCTTCCGCGACTGCAAACACGACCGCGAACCCGGTTGTGCCTTATTGCAGGGCCTTGCAGACGGCCGCGTGCAGCAACAGCGCATGAACAGCTATCGCTCGATCATCGCCAGCTTGCCGGAAAGCAGTTATTGATTCAGCGGTAGTGGCCAATCCGATTTAGGCCTTCCCGGCTGAAGCCGGTCCTACTGACTGCGGTCCCAGCGCTTGAACTGCGCAAACAAAAACGCCGCGATCATCGCGGCGTTTTTGTGTCTGCAACCCAGATATCAGTTCTTGGTTTCGTCGATCTTCAGCTGGCCCTGATCGAAGATGTTCAGCTTCTGCCGAATCTCGTGGGGCTGGGCATAAGCCTGGGGATCAACTGCCGGTGTGGAAATTGACGCCCCCGGCTGATTGGCCGGTGCGGTAGCGCCAGGTGCCGGCAATGGCGCAGCGGCTCCAGGCGCATCCGGGGTTTGCGGTGCTTCGCCTGAATTCTGCGCGCCTTCGATCCGCTGCTGGGCTTTCTTGGTCATCACCACAATGTCGATGCGACGGTTGATCGGATTTTGCGGGTGCTCTTTGTCGTACAGTGCCGAAGACGCATAACCCACCACGCGCGCCACCTGCTGATCCGGATACCCACCCGCGAGCAGCGCACGACGAGCAGCGTTCGCTCGACCGGACGACAGCTCCCAGTTGCCGAAGCCGTTGTTGCCAACAAAAGGGGTCGCATCGGTGTGACCACTGATGCTGACTTTGTTCGGCACCGCTTTAATGGTGTCGGCCATGGCCAGCAAGATGTCTTCGAAATACGGTTTGAGCTTCGCACTGCCGATGTCGAACATCGGACGGTTTTCGGCGTCCGTGATCTGGATACGCAAGCCGTCCTGAGTAATCTCGAACAGAATCTGGTCCTTGAACTTCGCCAGTTGCGGATTCTCGTTGATCTTGTTCTGCAACTCTTGCAGCAACATTTCCAGACGGTCCTGCTCGACCTGCTCGGCGGCGGCGTCCTGCTGATCCGCGTCGACCGGCACACGATCCGGCGAAGGCGTGGATTGCACCTCCGGGTTCAGCGTCTGGTCCGGGGACATTTCCGGCGAACCGCCCAGGTCAATGACGTAGGGCGAGCCGCTGTCGGAAAACCCGACCGGGTCCTTGAAGTAACCGGCGATGGCGAGCAGTTGCTCCGGCGTGGCAGACGACATCAGCCACAGCACCAGGAAGAACGCCATCATCGCCGTCGCGAAGTCGGCAAATGCGATTTTCCAGGCGCCGCCGTGATGCCCTCCGCCATAGCGCTTGACGCGCTTTATGATGATCGGCTGATTATTTTCCATGGATCAACGACCGCGGACAGCTTGTTCCAGCTCGCTGAAGCTGGGGCGATGGGCCGGATACAGAACCTTGCGACCGAACTCCACGGCCAGCGAAGGCGGCACGCCGGACGCGGACGCTACGAGGGAAGCTTTGATCGATTCATAGACGTTCATTTCTTCCTTGGCATCGTGGGCCAGGGAAGTGGCCAACGGGCCGAAGAAACCGTACGCCGCGAGAATACCGAAGAAGGTACCGACCAGCGCCGCGCCGACGTGCATGCCGATCGCCGCTTTGTCGCCGGAACCCAGGGAGGCCATGGTCACCACGATACCCAGTACCGCAGCAACGATACCGAAACCTGGCATGGCATCGGCGACACCGGTCACGGCGTGGGAAGGATGCTCGAGCTCTTCTTTCATGCTCAGCAATTCCATGTCGAACAAGCCTTCCAACTCGTGGGGCGCCATGTTGCCGGAAGACATGATGCGCAGGTAATCGCAGATGAAAGCAATCATGCGGGTGTCTTTGAGCACGCCAGGGTATTTGGCGAAAATCGGGCTGTTCTCGGGTTCCTCGATGTCGCCTTCGATGGCCATCATGCCTTCGCGACGGCTCTTGTTGAGGATCTCGTAGACCAGGCCCAGCACTTCGAGGTAGTAGCCATGGGTGAACCGGGTGCTGAACATCTTCAAGGACTTCTTGATGACCAGCATGGTCATATAGCCCGGGTTGGCTTGCAGGAATGCACCCAGCGCCGCACCGCCGATGATCATGACCTCGAAAGGCTGGATCAACGCTGCGATCTGACCGTGGGACAGGACGTATCCGCCGAGAACGCTCGCGAAAACGACGATGATGCCGATAATTTTTGCCATAGGTAGAAAATACTTACTGAGTCGGGTTCATGGTCATTGTGCGAGAAGCGCTTGAAACTCTTGTCCTGCTTATCGGCATGAATGCGCCAGACTATAGTCAGATCACAGGAAAATGCTGACCGGTGCGTCGCAACGGACGTTGCGCCACGAGGGCCAGCATGATGCCAGTATCCGACATCGATCTAACCTCCCAGCCGTACGGGTGTTGTGAATGCAATCAGATAAAGCTTCTTCGCTACCTGTCCCGCGCACCCTGGATCAATGGATAAAACAACTCGACGGCATCGCCCTGCCGGTGCCCGGGGTGGCGCATCAGCGCGTGCAGGCAGCATTGACCGACAGTCGCCGCTCGCTGCGCGATATTGCCGATCTCATGCAGGACAGCCCGGCGCTGGTGCTCAACGTTTTGCGTGACGCCAACCTGAACAGCCCCGCCACCGCCCAGCCTGCGGAGAGCCTTGAAGTCGCCATCAACCGATTGGGCCTGGCGCGCACCGAAGCGCTGTTGGCGCGACTGCCCAGTGTCGATGCACGGGATATTCCGGTGGCGCTCCGTCAGCTACAGCTGATCAGTCAGCACGCCATGCAGCAGGCTTACGGCCTGTTCGCCAATCAACTGGCGAGGCTGTGGCAGGACATCCATCTGGGCAGCCTGCTGTTTCTGTCGCCGCTCTGGCCGATGGCCTTGGCGCATCCCAAGCTGCTGGAAGAGTGGGAGTTGAGGGTTATCCACAAGGGAGAGTGCGCGAAGGCTGTGGAAAACGCTCTGTTTGGCGTGCGGCTGGTGGATTTGTGTCTGGGGCTGGCACAGCATTGGCGCCTGCCGATCTGGGTGACCCAGGGTTACGAACTGCTGACCTCACAGCAACGCAATCTGGTGAGAGTGCTGCGCATCGCCCACAGCAACGACGACCCGGTCAAGCAGCAACAGCAACTCGACGCCGACTTGCCGCTGCGCCGCTGGCTCAACCAGCCTGCCAATACCATCCTGCTGGCCAACGGTCTTGCGCTGTCGGCGCACCAGGCTTGGGACACGCCGCACAACCTGCGCTGGCAGCTGCTGACCAGCCTGTATCTGCAGCAGCCACTGGATGATCTCCAACAGCAGGTTCACCAGAGCGCGGCCGCCAGCGCTCGCCAGCATTCCGGCCCGGATATCTGGCACCCCGCGCAGGCGTTGCTCTGGCCGTGGCATGCACGACGGATACATAAAGGCTTGCTGCCCGCCCCGCCACCCTCGCCCGACGCCCTGCAACTGTGGCGCAAGCACTGCGCGGATCTGTTGAAAGAGCCCGGCATTTTCATCAACGCGATACACCTGACCACCTGCGCCCGGGACGCTCTGGTGGCGGCGGGCATGCAGCGGGTGGTGTTGCTGATGACCGATCGCAAGACCGACAGCCTGCGTGTGCATCAGATTGCGGGTGTGGACAAGTCGGCCGCGGCGTTGCTGGTGCCTTACAAAGACAGCACCGTGCTGCAACGCCTGCTCGCCCAGCCCACGCAATTACGCCTGACGCCGGCCAACAACGCTCAGTTTTCGGCGCTGCTGCCGCCACAACTGCGCAATTTGTTCAGCGGCGAGAACCTGCTGATCCGCTCACTGGCCAGCAACGGACGCGTGGTGATGATGGTGATGGCCGATCAGGGCGGTGGCCCGTTTTCCGAGATGTCCGTCCAGGCTTTCGGAAAAACCGGTCAGTGCATCGAGAAAGCGCTTACTGCCTTTAGCCATCGCAATGGCTGACGGCTGAGCTACAATTCGCAACCTTTTCGCGATCCGGAGACGCTAGATGTCTGCCTTTTCAAGCTTGCCGCTGGTCATCGAGCCCGCAGACCTGCAAGCACGCCTCAGCGCGCCAGAGCTCATTCTGGTCGACCTGACCAGCCCGGCCCGCTACGAGGCCGGCCACCTTCCCGGCGCGCGATTCGTCGATCCGAAGCGTACGCAACTGGGCCTGCCGCCAGCGCCGGGGCTGCTGCCCTCGCACACGCAACTGGAAGCGCTGTTCGGCGAACTGGGCCACAACCCCGACGCGGTATACGTGGTGTATGACGACGAAGGCGGCGGCTGGGCCGGCCGGTTCATCTGGCTGCTCGACGTCATCGGACACAAAAAGTATCACTATATCGACGGTGGCCTGCTCGCCTGGCAAGCCGAAGGCCTGCCGCTGTCGACTGAGGTGCCGAAAGCCGTTGGCGGTCCGGTTTCGCTGACTCTGCACGACGAGCCCACGGCCACCCGCGAATACCTGCAAAGCCGCCTGGGCGCTGCTGACCTGGCGATCTGGGACGCGCGCGCGCCGACCGAGTACTCCGGCGAAAAAGTCGTCGCTGCGAAGGGAGGTCACATTCCCGGCGCCGTGAACTTCGAATGGACCGCCGGCATGGATCAGGCGCGCCACCTGCGCATCCGCAAGGACATGCCGAAGATCCTTGAAGACTTGGGCATCACTCCGGAGAAAGAAATCATTACCCACTGCCAGACCCATCATCGCTCGGGCTTCACCTATCTGGTGGCCAAGGCGCTGGGTTACCCGAGGGTCAAGGGCTACGCCGGCTCCTGGGGCGAATGGGGCAACCACCCGGACACCCCGGTCGAGACTTGAAATCGGCCCGACAGGGCGTCGATCCGCATTCCCCTCTTTCAACGTTTTTAGGAATCTTGATGAAACAGCGTCTGTTTATCCTTTTCCAGTATCTGCTTCCCCACCATCTGCTGTCGCAACTGGCAGGCTGTGTGGCCGAATGCCGCGTGCGCTGGTTCAAAAATGCCTTCACTCAATGGTTCGCGCGCCGCTATCAGGTCGACATGTCCCAGGCTCAGGTCGAGGACATCACCGGGTACGCGCACTTCAATGACTTCTTCACCCGCGCCCTCAAGCCGGGCGCGCGTCCACTGGACCCAGCCCCGGGCGCGATTCTTTCCCCTGCCGACGGCGCGGTCAGTCAACTGGGCCCAATCGAACACGGCCGGATTTTCCAGGCCAAAGGCCACAGCTACAGCGTGCTTGAACTGTTGGGCGGCGATGCGCGCCTGTCCGCGCCGTTCATGGGTGGCGAGTTCGCGACCGTTTACCTGTCGCCGAAGGACTATCACCGCGTTCACATGCCGCTCGCCGGCACCCTGCGCGAAATGGTTTACGTACCGGGCCGGCTGTTCTCGGTGAACCAGACCACGGCGGAAAACGTGCCGGAGCTGTTCGCCCGTAACGAGCGCGTTGTTTGCCTCTTCGATACCGAGCGCGGTCCGATGGCCGTCGTGCTGGTGGGCGCCATGATCGTCGCCTCGATCGAAACCGTCTGGGCAGGTCTGGTGACGCCGCCCAAGCGCGAGCTCAAGACTTTCCGTTACGACGAAGCCGCGCGCGCGCCCATTCATCTGGAAAAAGGCGCCGAACTGGGTCGGTTCAAGCTGGGCTCCACGGCCATCGTGCTGTTTGGCCCGAATCAGGTGAAATGGTCCGAACTGCTGGCGGCCGGTTCGCCGGTGCAAATGGGTCAGGGCCTCGCTTTGCCATTGCAGGCCTGATTCTTGCGTAAGCTAGTCCCCTGAGAGCGTGATGCTGTTTTTCTGGCGCTGACGGCACCAAGGCGTCGCGCAGCATTACGCTTCGTCAGGGATGGTTGAGCCAGGCCGCATGACCCTGGGCCCAGGCTGCGACGTTGCAGGATGCTGCTAGAGTCCAGTTGTCAGCGCTGTAGGAAACGTCGCTGTCAATGGACGTAAACGTGCTCTTTTCGCCCGGCGAGGGTGCTTGCCCCGGAGTTGGACGCCGCCGTTCAGGCCTGTAGTTGTCGGAGTTTGCCTGTCACATGAGTAATTTAAGTCTCCCACTGTTGTTGCGCGCACCTGTGCCGACGCAGTCGAGCCTGTCGTTCTGTGACGCGACGCCCAAAGACATGAAGCGCTGGATCGCCACCCTGCCCAAGGCCAATCTCGGCGAAATGGCGCGCCAGCTCTATCAGGGGCTGGGCGAGCTGAACCAGTTGCTCACCCCAAGCGACAACCGCATGCAGCTCCTCGAATTGCTTCGCCCGGAAGTCTTTTTCGTGTGCAAGCATCTGGAGCGTCACTTCCTGAACCAGTCGGTTGTTCTCGAAGAGCGTCCGCGCAAGGTTGCCAACCTGTGCCAGGCCCTGCAAAACCACTTGGCCATTGGTTACAAACAGATCATCGCGCGGGTCGCGGTCAAGCTCGGAAAAGACCGCATCGGCCTGCTGACCACCGCCCTTCAGCGTGCGCTCAGCTGCCTGAACGGCCCGCTTATCCGCGCCAACCAACTTTACTGCCCGGTGCAGGACGGCTTGTGGCTGGAGATGCATCAGATTTATCAGATCGCCCGCCAGCATCAATTGCAGAACGTGCCGGTTGCCGACAGCCTCGCCCACAACACTCAGGCGATGAGCGTTGAACAGACATACATCGTTGCGCTGCTGATGGGGTGTTCGCGCTGCAATCAGATGCGCCAGCACAACATCGGCAAACTCGCCGAAGCGCTGGATGCGTGGAGCGCGATGGTCACCCTGCAGCAGCCGCTGGACAGCAACAGCCTGTACGCGGTGTCTCCAGGTACGGACACAGCGCCACGCTATGCCGCGCTGTACGATGAAGATCAGCGGCCAAATTTGCTCGGCATCGACCCCCGTGGTTTGTCGGCTGCCCTGGAGCGCTACACCGAAACACCGGTTGAAGAACGTTCGAAGTCAGCCCTGAAAGTGCCGGCGGGTTTGTCCATCGACGTCCTGCAGCACCTGGCAGCCGCGTGGGGCGACGTGTCGGAACGTGCGTTTCAGCGCACCCCGGGGCAAGGCACCCTGACCGTCTGCGTGGGCATGAGCGCTCTGCATTATTATGTCGGCGGTCAGCAGTCCTTCAGCGACCTGCTGCAAATGTCGACGCTGTCCAGAGTCGTCGACTACACGCTGCAGCCTTTGAAGCCGGTCAAGCATGATCCGTGGGCGCAGACTGCAGACGCGCAACGCGATGGCACCTCGAACAGCATGCTGCCGTTCGAGGAAATCGAATACAAACGTGACGACGCTGAAACCAATGCGGCGTCCGACGGGCAAAAGAGCTTCCCCACATACGCGCTGCACATTGTCAATCACAGCCCGGGCGGCTACTGCCTGGCCTGGCCGAAAGAAGTGCCGGACCAGTTGCAGGCCGGCGAGATGATTGGCATCCAGGACCACGGTCACGGCTGGAGCATCGCAGTGGTGCGCTGGGTGCGGCAGGTCCGCGGCGGCGGCATGCAGATGGGCGTCGAACTGATCGCGCCCTTTGCCCAGGCATGCGGCATGCAGCTCACGCGCGCCGAACAGAGCAGTCAGTTTCTGCGCGCCCTGCTGCTGCCGGAAGTTCGTGCGATTGACGTACCCGCGACGGTCATCGCTCCGCGCCTGCCGTTCGAGGACGGTTCCAAGGTGCTGATCAATACCAGCGGCGAACAGCGACGCGCGAGCCTGAGCAATCGTCGGGCGACGACGGGCAGCTACAACCAGTTTGAATATCAGATTATTGAAGGACCGAAAAAGGCTGCGACGCCAGACGACGACGGCCCGGAGCAGGAATTCGACTCGCTGTGGACAGTGCTCTGAGCCATTGAGGCATCCGTTGCAGATGCCTCAACGTCCATGCGTGTTAAGCGCTGCGCCCTTCCCGGTCGCGGAACCCCAGCAAATACAGTACGCCATCCAGACCCAGCGTCGAGATGGCCTGCTTCGCCGACTGCTTGACCAGCGGTTTGGCGCGGAACGCCACACCCAGGCCGGCGATGGCTAGCATCGGCAGGTCGTTGGCGCCGTCGCCCACTGCAATGGTCTGCTCCAGACTCAACCCTTCCTTGCTGGCGAGTTCGCGCAGCAGATCGGCCTTGCGTTGGGCGTCGACGATTGGCTCGATCGCGTTACCCGTGCACTTGCCGTCCACCACTTCCAGCTCGTTGGCGAAGATGTAGTCAATGCCCAGTTTGGCCTGCAGCTGACGCGCAAAATACGTAAAGCCGCCCGACAGGATCGCCGTCTTGTAGCCCAGCCGCTTGAGTTCGGCAAACAGCGTTTCGGCGCCTTCCGTCAAACGCAGCGAAGCGCCGATCTCATCCAGCACCTTCACATCCAGACCTTGAAGCAGCGCAAGCCGCTCTTTGAAGCTGGCGCGGAAGTCCAGTTCGCCACGCATGGCGCGCTCGGTGATCTCCGACACGCGCTCGCCGACGCCGTGGGCTTTGGCCAATTCGTCGATGACCTCGGCTTCGATCAGCGTGGAGTCCATGTCGAACACCGCCAGACGACGGTTGCGGCGGAACAGTGAGTCCTGCTGGAACGCGATATCGACGTTCAGCTCTTGGGCAACATGGAGGAATTCAGCCTGCATCTGCTGAGGATCGACCGGCTCGCCGCGCACGGAAAACTCGATGCAGCCTTTACTCTTCTCGGTGGGCATGTCGAGCGGCATGCGCCCGGAAAGGCGATCGATGCGGTCGATGTTCAAGCCATATTTGGCAGTGATCGCACTCACCGTTTGCAACTGCTCGGCGGTGACCTTGCGCGTCAACAGCGTCACGATGTGCCGCGCCTTGCCCTGTCCGTCGACCCAGTGCTGATAGTCAGCTTCGGACACGTCAGTGAAACGCACGTGCTGCCCCAACTGGTCGACTGTCGCCTGCACGTTCTGGCGCACGGCCGCGCCTGCTTCTGTGTCGGGAATCTCGACCAGAAGGCCGAACGACAGCGCGTCGTGAATCACCGCCTGACCGATGTCGAGAATGTTCACGCCGCCTTGGGCCAGCACACCGGTGATGGCCGCAGTGAGGCCCGGACGGTCTTCACCGGTGATGTTTATCAGGACGATTTCGCGCAAGGCGCACCCCCGCAGTTGAAAAAAACCGCATTCTACGCACTTTCAGTGACCGCCGGGCACAGCCAGCGCTTTGCCGCCACAGGGTCGCTCGCTATACTGCGCCCCAACTTCACCAAGAGAGCCGTGCTCAGTGAACCGGCCCACGCCTGTAAAAACCGATAATTTCTTCGTGCTGATCTTCCGGGCATTGCGTCATCGACGTGTACCGATTGCTTTGCGTATCGCCAGCCACAACGTGATCCTCGTCGCGCTGGCTCTGGTGATCTACGCCTGCGTCATGGGTTTGCAATTCAAGCAAGCCATGCACGAGCAGGCTGACGCACTGGGGCAAGCCCTGACCACGCAGACCGCCACGTCCGCCACCGAACTGCTGGTGTCCAACGACATCCTCAGCCTCAATGTGCTGCTGGGCAACCTGGTGAAAAACCCGCTGGTGGCCCACGCGGCTATTTATAGCCCCGACAACCGCATTCTTGCCGAAGCCGGGCAGCGTCCGAAAAACGGCTTGCTGGGCGAGGCGGAAGGTCTCTACGAGATCAAGATCACCTTTCAGGACGTGGTCGCCGGCACGCTGCGCATCAGCCTGGACATGGCCCAGTTCCAACAGCCGCTGACCATCAGCTTGCAGAGCATGGCGATTCTGGCCGGTATCCTGCTGGCACTCGCGTTGGCCTTGAGCCTGCGCCTTGGGCGGCATATTTCCACGCCAATGCTGCAACTGCGCATGTGGCTGCGCTACATCGATCCGTACACGCCGGCCACTGATCGTCAGGACGAGATCGGCGATCTGGCGCGTCAGTTGAAGACTTCGTACGCGCCGCCAGAACCGGAACCGGCGCCCATTCCCGAGCCTGCACAGGTCGAAGACGAGGAAGACGCTTCGTCGGAGTTCGACAGCAGCGACCTGAGCGACCCTGACTTCGACGACACACCCAAACCCCGCGCCACAGTGATTCCGGCACGACGTATCGCTGCCGAGGAAGATGAAGAAGATGAGGAGGATCCGTTTGCGGACCTTCGTGATCACTCTCCCGCCACGCCAAAACCCGCCCCGCGCCCGATCCTTCCGGTCGTGCCTTCGCAACCGCAATACAGCGCCGTGCTGGCGGTACAGCTGGGTTCACAGGAGCAGTTGCGCCGTCTGCCGCGAACGCGCCTGACCGAGCTGCTCGAGCGCTACCGAGACTGCATCGATCAGGCCGCTTCGCTCTACGACAGCGAGCTGCACACCCTGAACGACGGCAGTTCGCTGATGGTTTTCAGCACCCAGGACAGCGGCGATGACTACCTGACCAATGCGATCTGCTGCGGCGAGTTGCTGCGTGCGTTGAGCCATGCGTTGCAGATCGAAGTCGCCGACAGCGGCATCACCCTGCAACTGCAGCTGGGCCTGACACTGGGCGAAGGCCTGCATGGCATGAACCAGATCGATCTGCTGCTGACCGAAACCGCGCAGGACGCCTTGGCGCTGTCGCAGCACAGCCGCAATCTGCTGCTGGTGGAGCGCAAGATCAGCGAAGACCCGACCATCCGCCAGCGTGCGCGTATTCGCCCGATTGCGAGCCCGGAAGGTGCCAGCTGTGTGGAGCGTCTGATGGAGCCGTATCCGTCGATGCTGGAGCGCCAACTGGCGCGCATGCACGAGGCACGCAAGGCCTAAGCGTCACCCACAAAAAAGCCCGCATCGCTGCGGGCTTTTTTGTGGCCGTCACTCTCAGAAGCGGAACACTTCCAGATCGGTGCGGATGGGTGATGCCATCGGGATCTTCGGCTTGTCCTGATCAGTGCGGGTTTTCGCCGGCGCCGAGGCCTTTTTGGGCACGTCCGCCACATAGGGCTGACTCGCGATGGGCTTGACCGCGACACTCAGCTTGTCCGCCAGGCGCTGCAGCAAAATCCCTTGAGCCTTGACCTGCGCAGCTGATGAGCCTGCATGGGGCTCTTCCAGGTGAACCAGCTTGCTGTCGCGCACATTGCCGCGGCGGTCGAGCAAGCGCCACTGGGCATCCAGTACCGCCGGCTGCTTCTCGCCGGAATCCAAACGAGTGATGGACAGCACCACCTGCACATCGGGCGTGAAATTGGCCGCGGCAGGCGCCATCACTACGCGTTGGCTGTCGAGCTTCCAGGCCAACTGGCGCAGAAGCAGTTGATCGATATCGGCAGACAGGCTGCCGGCCCAGCGACCTTCGGTGGAGGCCTTGAGGCTGCCATCCGGCTGACGCTGCAGTAATGTTTCACGTTGCAGATAGTCAGCAATCGCCACAGGGCCCAGCAAGACTGCGACCCCGTTGGTGTGTTTCGGTTGCCCAGGGTCGCCGCTGTCCAGCTGATAGAGCGACGTGGGCTGATGAACGCTGCAACCGGCCAAACCCAGAACGCCGGTCAACAACAGAACACAGGGAACACGTAGAAAATTCATCATCCCGTCCAAGTGAACGCCGTGTAACGCGTCCACGCTGTTGAATACTTTGAAAACATGAAGGCATTCCGCCATAGCGGCGCCGGAGGACGTCATATCATCCGTGAATATGCGCGTTGACTCCAGCGATTCTGCGTCGCTCTCGTGACGAAACGAAGAGCGACCGCCGAACCAACCGCCTTAGCCAGCGGTTTCTACCAATAGCGCATCGACGCGCTGGAATCCCCGCGGCAGCTTGTTGCCCCGTCGTCCGCGTTCGCCTTTGTAGTGCTCCAGATCGTCGGGCTTGAGCGACAGATTGCGCTTGCCCGCCTGCAGCACCAGCGTGGCGCCGTCCGGGACGACGGCCAGGTCGGTCACAAACTCTTCCCGACTGGCAACGCGCTCGCCCGGAATGCCAATGATCTTGTTGCCTTTGCCCTTGCCCAATTGCGGCAGATCGCTGATTTTGAACACCAGCAAGCGACCTTCGGTGGTCACGGCGGCGAGCCAGTTGTGCTCACGATCCGGCACCGGACGCGGCAGGATCACCTTGGCCCCGGCCGGCAAGCTCAACAGCGCCTTGCCTGCTTTGTTCTTGGCCTGCAGGTCTTCACCCTTGACCACGAAACCGTAGCCGGCATCGGACGCAACCACGTACAGCGCGTCATCCTCGGGTAACAGCACGCATTCGAATGTCGCACCGGGCGGCGGCGTCAGACGCCCGGTCAGCGGTTCGCCTTGCCCACGGGCCGATGGCAAGGTGTGCGACGGCACCGAATAACTGCGACCCGTGGAGTCGATAAACACCGCAAACTGGTTGGAACGACCCGGCGCCAGGGCCTTGAAGCCATCCCCGGCCTTATAAGAGAGCCCGGTGGCATCGATTTCATGACCTTTGGCGGAACGAACCCAGCCTTTTTCCGACAGCACGACCGTCACTTTCTCGTTCGGCAGCAGATCGTGTTCGGTCAGGGCTTTGGCTTCGGTGCGCTCGACGATAGGCGAACGACGGTCGTCGCCATAGGTTTCGGCATCCTTGATCAGCTCGGTGCGTACCAGTTTCTTCAGCTTGGCCTCGCTGCCCAACAGGGCTTTCAGCTTGGCTTGTTCCTTGAGCAATTCATCCTGCTCGGCACGCAACTTCATTTCTTCCAGTCGCGCCAACTGACGCAAACGGGTGTCGAGAATGTAATCGGCCTGGATTTCGCTCAGGGCGAAACGCGCGATCAGCGCGGCTTTCGGGTGCTCCTCGGTGCGGATGATGTGAATCACTTCATCCAGATTGAGGTAAGCGATCAACAAACCATCCAACAGGTGCAAGCGACGCTCAACCTTGTCGAGGCGGAATTGCAGGCGACGACGCACGGTCTGTACCCGGAACTCCAACCACTCGACCAGCAATGCGCGCAGGTTTTTCAGCTGCGGCTTGCCGTCCAGGCCAATGATGTTGATGTTGACCCTGTAGCTCGACTCCAGCTCGGTGGTCGCGAACAGGTGCTGCATCAGCGCATCGTGGTCGAAGTTCTTACGGGCGCCCGGGATGATCACGATCCGGCACGGGTTTTCGTGGTCGGATTCGTCACGCAGGTCAGCGATCTGCGGCGCTTTGGACGGTTTGGCCTGCATCATCGCCGCGATCTGCTCCAGCACCTTGGCACCGGACACCTGATGCGGCAGCGCGGTAACGATGATGTCGCCGTCTTCGATGTGGTAAACGGCGCGCATACGCACCGAGCCCTTGCCGGTTTCGTACATTTTCAGCAGGTCGGCGCGGGGCGTGATGATTTCCGCTTCGGTCGGGTAGTCCGGGCCCTGAATGTGCTCACAGAGCTGTTCGACCGTGGCTTTCGGCTCATCGAGCAACCGCACGCAGGCTGTCGCGACCTCCCGCAGGTTGTGCGGCGGTACGTCGGTGGCCATGCCGACAGCGATGCCGGTGGTGCCGTTGAGCAGAATGTTCGGCAAACGCGCCGGCAACACCAGCGGCTCGTCGAGGGTGCCGTCGAAATTCGGTCCCCAATCCGCCGTGCCCTGGCCCAATTCACTGAGCAGCACTTCGGAGTAACGGGACAGACGCGCTTCGGTGTAGCGCATGGCGGCGAACGACTTGGGATCGTCCGGCGCACCCCAGTTACCCTGGCCGTCGACGAGTGTGTAGCGATAGCTGAAGGGTTGCGCCATCAGCACCATGGCTTCGTAGCAGGCCGAGTCGCCGTGGGGGTGAAACTTGCCGAGCACGTCACCGACGGTACGCGCCGATTTTTTGTGCTTGGCGTCAGCGTCCAGGCCCAGCTCGCTCATCGCGTAGACGATGCGTCGCTGCACAGGCTTCAGGCCGTCGCCGATGTGCGGCAGCGCCCGGTCCATGATCACGTACATGGAATAGTTGAGATAGGCCTGTTCGGTGAAGTCAGCCAGCGATCGGCGTTCTACGCCATCCAGGCTGAGGTCAAGGGAGTCGCTCATGCGGGCCTCATCATTTTGTCGTCTGGCGCAGCAGCAATGTGCCGCCGCGCTGTGTGAATTCGAGTTGTTTCACGGCGCTCATGCCCAGCAGCACCTGTTCACCGTCCAGACCGGGCACCACCAGGGCGCGCACGTTGTTCAGGACGATGTCGCCAATCTGTAACCGTTGCAGCGTGGTCCGGAACGCGTCGGTGCGTCCGTTGGCCGTACTCACCTGTACGCGCTCGCCCCGCTCGAGGCGCAGCGCCTGCGCGACGTTCTCCGGCACGGCGACGTTGGTTGCGCCGGTGTCGAGCATGAACTGCACGGGACGGGTATTGATCTGCCCGGTCATGACGAAATGGCCGTCACGATTGCCCACCAGCTTCACCTCGACATAGCCGTCTCCATGCTCGGAGGCGACGATGGTATTCGGATTTTCCTGACGCTGCTCCCACTCGCCAAAAAACCGCGTCGCCAGAAACAGCGCCGCCGCCCAGGCGATGATCAGCATCAGCCGCCCGGCGCGTTTGCCGGGGGGTGACGGGGTCAAGGCTTGCCGCTCCAGCCACCCTCGGGCGCGGCAAAGCGCCAGACGACGGGACGTTTTTCGCCATCGGCGCGGACACCGAAGTTGTTGTCGGTGCCGACCCAAGCGCCTTTTTCGTCGACGATCAGCGCTTCGGTCAGGCCGTATTTCTGGTCATACAGCCGGTTTGGCTGGAGCGCCTCTTTGGCGAACGACCAGCACGTTTCCAACTGACCTGTCGTCAAGGTCCGACGGCAGATTCGGTAAGCCGCGCGCTCCAGGGTGAACAGCTTGCCCTTGTACAGCGAGACGTCGGAAAAGTCCTTGGAGACGGCCTTGCCACCCAGCTCGGGCGGCAAAATATCGTTGCCGGACTCGACTCGCAGAATGCAGCTGGCGTCACAGGCCCAGCCGTCCTTGCCGAGCTTTGCGGTCAACAGGCCGCGCTTGTCACGCTCGGCGGCGAGCCATAGTTGATCGCCTGCCGGATTGACCGCGATCCCTTCGAAGATGGCGTTGAAATGCTGCAGCATCCCGGCCGACTGCGCTTCTTCGACGACCTTCCTGGGCAGCTCCAGCCAGACCGGCGCACCGTCAACCGGCACTTTCAGCACGGCGGCGTAGGCTTCACTGACGAGGTAACGGTTGCCCGCTGCGTCGCAACTCACGCCTTCAAAATCCAGGCCGCCGCCACGGATCAGCGCCGAAGCCTTGGCCATGCCACGCAGGGTCGCAGACAGCCCGCTGTCCGGAATCGGTGGGATTTCCAGCGTCTGGGCCTTGGCTTTCCAGACCGTTGCCGAGGTGTCAAGGCTGTAAAGCAGGGTGTCGTCGCGGTCCGAAACGGTCCACAGCACGCCGTTGCAGGACGCGAGCCCGGACAGGTTGCCGCCGATCATGTCGTCCACCGGATGCTCTGACAGCAGCTTGAGCTCGGGCAATGGCGCGGCGAAAACGGGCGTGGCGATCAATAACAGCGCTGCAAACCAGCCCCGCATCAGACCAGCACCTCGGCCAGATTGCCTTTGGATTCGAGCCAGCTCTTGCGGTCGCCTGCGCGTTTCTTGGCCAGCAGCATGTCCATCATTTCCGACGTCGCCTCAAAGTCATCCAGGGTCAGCTGCACCAGTCGGCGGGTATTCGGGTCCATGGTGGTTTCGCGCAGCTGCGGCGGGTTCATTTCACCCAGGCCTTTGAATCGGGTGACCTGCGGCTTGCCGCGTTTCTTCTCAGCCACGAGCCGGTCGAGAATGCCGTCGCGCTCGGCTTCGTCCAGGGCGTAATAAATGTCTTTACCCAAGTCGATACGGTACAGCGGCGGCATGGCGACGTAGACGTGACCTGCATCCACCAGCGGGCGGAAATGCTGGACGAACAAGGCGCACAGCAGCGTGGCGATGTGCAGGCCGTCGGAGTCGGCGTCGGCGAGGATGCAGATTTTGCCGTAGCGCAGCTGGCTCATGTCCGCAGCGCCCGGATCAACCCCGATCGCCACGGCAATGTTGTGCACTTCCTGGCTGGCGAGCACTTCGCCGCCGTCGACTTCCCAAGTGTTCAGGATCTTCCCGCGCAACGGCAGGATGGCCTGAAATTCCTTGTCCCGGGCCTGTTTGGCGGAGCCGCCGGCGGAGTCACCCTCGACCAGAAACAGCTCGGAGCGCATCGGATCCTGCCCCGCGCAATCGGCCAGTTTGCCCGGCAGTGCAGGGCCTGAGGTGATGCGTTTGCGCTCGACCTTCTTGCTCGCTTTGAGACGACGACCGGCATTGTTGATCGCCAGTTCGGCCAGCTGCATTCCCATTTCCGGGTGCGCATTGAGCCACAGGCTGAAAGCATCCTTGACCACACCGGCAACAAACGCCGCCGCCTCACGGGACGACAGCCGCTCTTTGGTCTGGCCGGAGAATTGCGGCTCTTGCATCTTCATCGACAGCACGAAAGCGATGCGCTCCCAGACGTCTTCGGGTGCCAGCTTCACGCCGCGGGGCAGCAGATTACGGAACTCGCAGAAGTCACGCATCGCGTCCAGCAGGCCCTGCCGCAGGCCGTTGACGTGGGTGCCGCCCTGGGCCGTCGGAATCAGGTTGACGTAACTCTCCTGAACGCTGTCGCCGCCCTCGGGCAACCACAGCAGCGCCCAGTCGACAGCCTCTTTATTGCCTGCGAATACGCCGCAGAACGGCTCGTCGGGCAGGCGCAGAAAGTCGGACACCGAATCCTGCAGATACGAGCGCAGCCCATCCTCGTAATGCCACTCGACCTTCTCGCCAGTGCCTTTGTCCTCGAAGCTAACCAGCAGGCCCGGACACAGAACGGCCTTGGCCTTGAGCACGTGCTTGAGGCGGCTGACAGAAAATTTCGGGGTGTCGAAGTATTTGGGGTCCGGCGCGAAATACACGCTGGTGCCGGTATTTCGCTTGCCAACGGTGCCAATCACCGCCAGTTCGCTGGCTTTGTAGCCATCGGCAAAGGTCATTTCGTATTCGTTGCCATCGCGCTTGACCCGTACCCGTACCTCGGTCGAAAGCGCGTTGACCACGGAAATCCCGACGCCGTGCAGGCCGCCGGAGAACTGGTAGTTCTTGTTGGAGAACTTGCCGCCGGCGTGGAGCTTGGTGAGGATCAGCTCGACGCCCGACACGCCTTCTTCGGGGTGGATGTCCACGGGCATGCCGCGACCATCGTCGGAGACTTCCAGCGAATTGTCGGCGTGCAGAATGACCTGCACGGACCGGGCGTGGCCTGCCAGCGCTTCGTCGACGCTGTTGTCGATGACTTCCTGCGCCAGGTGGTTGGGGCGTGAGGTGTCGGTGTACATGCCCGGCCGTTTGCGGACCGGGTCGAGGCCCGAGAGGACTTCGATGGCGTCTGCGTTATAAGAGCTAGCGCTGGGATTGGCCATGGGGTCTCGTCATCAAGTCGTTCATGAAATTTCGGAGTGCTACTGTTTTACAAGAATGTTTTTACAAGACTGTTCTACACGTGTGTCGCAGCGACGGCTCAGGTCAGAGCCCGCTCAGATCGACGCCCTGCAGCAGCGCTGGAGCGAACCCGGCGAAGCTCAACAGCGCTGGCATCTTTGCGGCGAAAGCCTGAAACCCGTGGTCGCCACCCGCTTCGATGCGCAATGCACAAGCCCGATAGAAACTTTGGGCGCGTCGGTAATCCAGCGTCTCGTCGCCCGTTTGCAGCCACACCTGAATACGCTGCGGGTCCTGCGGAGCAGGCACTTCCAGCTCGGCCAGCGCCTTCACGTGGTCGTGCGTCAGCTCCCAGCTCTCGCCGGTATAAAGGTTTTGTTGGGTGCCGAGAAAACCATCGAAGAGCTGATGCGGATTGACCGCCGGGTTGATCAGCACAGCCTTGAGGCCGTGGCGCTCAGCCAAGTGAGTCGCATAGTAGCCGCCGAGCGAGCTGCCGACCAGCAGCGGCCGACCGAGCTCCTCGATTGCGGCCTCCAACTGCATCAGCGCCTGACGCGGATGATGATGCAGTTCGGGCACGCGCACGTAATCGCTCAAACCCAGACGCGCCATCAGCGTCGTCAGCTGTGTGGCTTTCTGCGACCTGGCCGAGCTGTTCAGGCCGTGAATATAAAGAAGCGTCGATTGATCCTGGTTCACGCAGTTGCCTCCCAAACGGCAATCGATACATCCCGGACGGGCTGGCCTGTCGCCGCCCGTCAAGGCAAAGCCACGCAGTTTACAGGGTCAACTGCGCGATGACTCACCTGTTGACGAATCGCGGCAAATTGAGGAAATGTCTTTCAGTAGCCCGCGCCGTTGATGTCGACGTCGAACAGGTCGGGCTCGATACGCGAAACACCGGTTTCGATCCGCCCGTCATCGTGCAGGCGCAACCAGCGATAGCCGGGCGCAAGGTCATCAAGACCGAAATCCACGCTGTTCGGCGCGAATTGAATGCAGGTCGATGGCGAAGCCATTAGCCGCACGCCGTCACGAAGCTGATCGAATTCCTGATGCACGTGCCCCCACAACACCGCACGCACCTGAGGAAATCGATCCAGGACCGAAAAAAGCGCCTCGGGATTGCGCAAACCGATGGGTTCCATCCATGCCGCCCCGATGGGCAGCGGATGATGATGCAGACACACCAGATGATGCCGCTCCGGCGCCTCGCTCAAGGCCTGGGCGAGCAACTGAAGCTGGCCGTCTTGCAGATAACCGGGGACGGACCCGGAAACAGCAGAATCCAGCATCGTGACCCGCCAACTGCCGACGTCGACGACCGGTTCGAGAAAGTCGCTGTTCTGCGCGGCAATCGCCATCTCCCTCAGCTCGTCGTGATTCCCCGGAATCCAGCGCGCGGGCGCATTCAGGCGCTCACTTGCCTCGCGGAATGCCTGATACGACTCAACCGTGCCGTCCTGAGACAAGTCCCCCGTCGCCAGCACCAGATCGATCGCCGGCTGCTCGATGAGGACACGCTCGACCACCGCATCGAGACTGGCGCGCGTGGGCATGCCCAGCAGCGTGCCGGCCGCTTCGGCGAACAGATGGCTGTCGGTCAATTGGACGACCAGCACGGATGAGGAATGAGAGGATGGGCTCGACAATGGCCATCTCCTTAAGCGGATGTGGCCGGATTATGGTGTGAGATCGGTGCGGCGGCAAACCTGGAAAGAGGGCCTGGTTCTCATCTGCGTGCAGAAGGTCCAGCCGATAAGTCGCGCCGTCTCAGCGTACCGCCTCAAACTCATGCCCGCACGCCAGGCAATGGCTCAGCCATTCACCCAGAAACACGTTGAGCTGAGCCTTTTCGTCAGGCTGGTGCATGTCGGCATTGGGATAGGGATAGATACCCTGGAAACGACGCGCGTGCTCGGCGCCGATGACTTCGGCCATGCGCGCGTCGTGGTAGACCTGCACTTCGAGGACGGGCACCGGCAACCACGGCAGGCTGTGTTCCTGACGGACTTGGAGCGTGGTGGTGTACGGGCAATCGAGGATGACCTCGACCGCCAGCACGCCCAGCATTTGATCGCCCTGGGTCACGGCGACCCGGCGTGAGCGCTGTTGATTGCGCATATCGGGCAGCAAACGCATCAAGCGCGCGTAGTTCGCCTCGCAGGCGGCTTGCAGCCCGGCGAGGTCAACACGATAGCGCTCGCGCAGAAGATTCACGACCATAGCCCCCTTACTTCGGCGCGGTTAAGCGCCAGCCATTGCATTGCAATAATAGTTGCGGCGTTGACGATGCGCCCGTCCCTGACGGCTTGCATCGCGTCGTCGAATGACCAGACCGAAACCCGGATGTCTTCGGCCTCTTCTACCAGCCCGTGCAGTCCACCTGCCCCCTCGCTGTCGCATTTGCCCAGGTACAGATGCACGAACTCGTTGCTGCCGCCCGGCGATGGAAAGTATTTGGTGATCGGCCAAAGGGCGTTGAACGTCAGCCCAGCTTCCTCTTGTGCCTCGCGGTGAGCAACCTCTTCGGGCTCCTCTTTTTTATCGATCAGGCCAGCGACCATTTCGATCAGCCAGGGGTTCTCATGCTTGCCAATGACGCCGACGCGGAACTGCTCGATGAGCACGACTTCATCGCGTTTGGCGTCGTAGGGCAGCACGCACACTGCATCGTGGCGAACGAACAACTCACGTTTGATTTCCGGGCCCATGCCGCCCGCGAACAATTCGTGGCGCAACTGAAGACGGTCGAGCTGGTAAAACCCTTTGAAGCAGGTCTCACGGTGTGTAATTTCGTGCTTTGTCGGTGTCGATCTGTTGCTATCCGTCATACATTTCTCACTGCTTGAGCACTGTGTCCGGGCCCATCCTAACGCGCTGTGGTGCGGGATGCAGCCCTTTGAATTCGCAAAACCGGTCACCGGGGTAGACGACTGCCGGGGAAAGCACTCTAATCCGCCCGATGGCGAACTGATTGCGCCACCCACAGTCGAAGGACCTTGCCGTTACCTACCACGTGACGCCCCCTTATGCCGATGCCAAGGATCAACATGTCTTTTCTGAAGATCATTTCACTGGCCTGCGTGGCCCTGATTTTGGGCGCCTGCCAAAGCCTGTTTCAACCCAATCTGCGCAGTCCGCTGACCGTTCAGCGCGACGCCTCCGAGCTGATGAAGCCCGGCTGCACCACCGATGATTGCCCGCTGGTGAACATCGACACCGTGCATTTCCCCGATGAGCCGAAACTTGACGAGATCGTCCAGCGCACGCTGCTGCAACTGACCCGCAGCGACAGCGATGGTCCGGTGCCGCCGACGCTGAAGGCGTATCAGGAGCAATACCTGAGCCGCGCGCCGGCGCGCAACAGCAGCTACCTGCAAGCCAAGGTACGTGAGCAGCATGACGGAATCGTGGTCGTGGAGCTGTCCAGCTACGTCGATTCCGGCAGCGGCCAGGGTAATCCGGGCCGCGCGTTCATCAACTATTCCCGCCAGCAACACCGCGTGCTGACGCTCGCCGACATGCTGGTGCCGGGTCAGGAAGCTGCCTTCTGGGACAAGGCCCGCCTCGCTCATCAGGCCTGGCTGATCAGCAGCAAGCTGGACAAGGACACCGAGTTCCAGAACATGTGGGCATTCAAGCAAACTTCCAACATTGCTCTGACGTACGGTGCGGTGATCCTCAAGTACCCGGTGAAAACCATCGCCCCCTACGCCATGGGCCACATCGAGCTGAAGATTCCGTATCCGCAGTTGAACGGCATCGTTAAGCCTGAGCTGTTTCCTGGCCGGAGCTGATCGCTTTACTAAGTACCAGCTGCAGCATGCCGGCGACAACGAGCGCGGGCAGCGTTGCGCCGATGTCCGGATACAGGTTCGCCAGCAGATGGTAGGTGCAGATCCCGCCGATCCACGCCAGTAGCGTCATCCAGCGCAAGCCCGCTGTCGCAACGTCGTGACGGCGGCGGCGCAGGATGAAGTGATCCACCAGTACCACGCCGAACAGTGGCGCGAACACCGAAGCGATCATCAGCAGGAAGTTCTGGTATTGGGCGAGAGGCGCAAAGCAGGCGATCAGTGTGCAGATGATGCCGATCGCCAGCGACAGGTGTTCGACTTTGGCCTTGAGCAGAAGGCCGCTCGACACGGCTGCACTGTGAATGTCGGCGAATGCGTTTTCCGATTCGTCCAGCAGGATAAGCAGCAACGGAATGCCCATCCCCGCGCCCGCCAGCGCCAGCAGCAGCGCGTTGGCTTCACCACTTGGCGCGAAGGCCAGGGTGTACGCCACGCCAAGGGACATCAGCCAGAAATTGCCGATGAAGAAGCCCAGCGCTGTGCCACCGAACACACCGGTGGCGCGCTTGCCGAACCGTGAGTAGTCCGCAATCAGCGGCAGCCACGACAGCGGCATGGCGATGGCAATGTCGAAGCCGACGGCAAATGGCATCGAACCGTCGCCCGCGCGTGACCACAGCGCCGTCAAATCAGCCTTGCTGAACAAGTTGAAGGTCAGCCAGGCGCACGCCGCCAAGAGCAGCCAGATGCCCCATTTGCGCAGGATCTGCCGGACGAAGGCCAACGGACCGCTCACGGCGAGCAAGGTCGCGAGGGCGCCGAACACCAAGGTCCAGAGCATCGGACTCGCCCAAAGGCTCCCTTCGGAGAAAGCGCCCGCGCCCAGCAGGCTGGCGGCGTCGCGCATGACGATGATTTCAAACGAGCCCCAGCCCACCAGTTGCAGCAGATTGAGAATCGCCGGAACGCCTGCTCCCTTGCTGCCCAGGCTGAGCTTGAGCGCCGCCATCGACGACAGCCCGGTGTCACTGCCAACGACGCCAACAGCAGCGAGCAGCAAGACGCCGACCAGCGTGCCGAGGAGAATCGCCAGCATCGAGCCGGACATGCCCAGCCCCGGCGCCAGCAATGCGCCGGTTTGCAGGACCATGAGGCCGATGCCGAGGGAAAACCACAGAGAGAATAGATCGCGCCCGCCAAAAACCCGCTTGGCGGCGGGTACGGGGGCGTCGGGGGAATAGGTGCCGGGTGTGTTCACGTTTGTTGTCCCGAAGAAACTAATAGTTGATCGTTCCCACGCTCTGCGTGGGCACGCCTACCGGGACGCTCTGCGTCCTGAATGACGCAGAGCGTCAGAGGCGGCATTACCACGCGGAGCGTGGGAACGATCACGCGGCGCTGACTAAGCGCATGCAGATCAAACCTTTTTATAAAGCTGACTGCCTTCCTGCCTGAACCGCGCCGCCTGCTCGCGCATGCCTTCGTCCACCGACACGTCCACCGCGCTGATCTTCTGGTTAGCGGCGTACTCACGCACTTCCTGAGTGATTTTCATCGAGCAGAATTTCGGCCCGCACATGGAGCAGAAATGCGCGACCTTCGCCGAGTCTTTCGGCAGCGTCTCGTCGTGATACGCACGGGCGGTATCCGGGTCCAGCCCGAGGTTGAACTGGTCTTCCCAGCGGAATTCAAACCGCGCCTTGCTCAGCGCGTTGTCGCGAATCTGCGCACCGGGATGCCCCTTCGCAAGATCCGCGGCATGGGCGGCGATCTTGTAGGTAATGATCCCGGTCTTCACGTCGTCCTTGTTCGGCAACCCCAAGTGTTCCTTGGGCGTGACGTAACAGAGCATCGCGCAGCCGAACCAGCCGATCATGGCCGCGCCGATGCCCGACGTGATGTGGTCGTAACCCGGTGCAATGTCGGTGGTCAGTGGGCCGAGGGTGTAGAACGGCGCCTCGTCGCAGCACTCGAGCTGCTTGTCCATGTTCTCCTTGATCAACTGCATCGGCACGTGGCCAGGGCCTTCGATCATGCATTGCACGTCGTGTTTCCAGGCGATCTTGGTCAGTTCGCCGAGTGTCTCCAGCTCTCCGAACTGCGCCTCGTCGTTAGCATCGGCAATGGAGCCCGGGCGCAAGCCGTCGCCCAGGGAGAAGCTGACGTCGTAGGCCTTCATGATTTCGCAGATGTCGTCGAAGTGGGTGTAAAGGAAGTTTTCCTTGTGATGGGCCAGGCACCATTTGGCCATGATCGAACCACCACGGCTGACGATCCCGGTCACGCGCTTGGCGGTCAGCGGCACGTAGCGCAGCAGTACACCGGCGTGAATAGTGAAATAGTCCACGCCCTGCTCCGCCTGCTCGATCAGCGTGTCACGGAACAGCTCCCAGGTCAGGTCTTCGGCGGCGCCACCGACTTTTTCCAGCGCCTGATAAATCGGCACGGTGCCGATGGGCACGGGCGAATTGCGAATGATCCACTCGCGGGTTTCATGAATATGCTTGCCGGTGGACAGGTCCATGACCGTGTCCGACCCCCAGCGAATCCCCCAAGTCAGTTTCGCCACTTCCTCTTCGATGGACGAGCCCAGCGCGCTGTTGCCGATGTTGCCGTTGATCTTCACCAGAAAGTTGCGCCCGATGATCATCGGTTCCAGCTCAACGTGGTTGATGTTGGCCGGAATGATCGCGCGACCGCGGGCGATTTCCTCGCGCACGAACTCGGGGGTGATCTCTTTCGGAATGCTCGCACCGAAGCTCTGGCCTGGGTGCTGCTGGGTGAGCAGGCCGGCGGCGCGGGCTTCCTGCAGCTTCATGTTTTCGCGGATGGCGACGTATTCCATCTCGGCGGTGATGATGCCCTGACGCGCGTAGTGCATCTGGCTGACGTTAGCCCCCGACTTTGCCCGACGCGGATTGCGCACGTGGGCGAAACGCAGCCTGGTCAGCTCAGCATCGGCCAGACGCTGCTGGCCGAAGTTGGAGGTCAGTCCTGGGAGGCGCTCGGTGTCGGCGCGTGACTCGATCCATGCCGAACGCACGTCGGCCAGGCCTTTGCGCACGTCGATGATGACGTTGGGGTCGGTATAAGGGCCGGAGGTGTCGTACACACAGACCGGCGCATTGATCTCGCCGCCGCTGTCTGTTCCGGAGAAGCCGGTGGGCGTAACGTCCAGGCTGATCTCGCGCATGGGCACACGGATGTCCGGACGCGAGCCCTGAACATAGATTTTCTGCGAGCGGGTAAACGGTTGAACCGACCCCGAATCGACTTGGGCGGATTCACTCAGATTGGCGTTTTTTAGTGTTGTAGTCATCACGGGCTCTCCAGACATCATCCAGCAGCGGAATGAATTGTCGGAGCTTGAGCCTGATGAACACGGACGGATGCACCCTGAGACGACATGGATGCTGAGAATCGAAGAGGCGCGGACTGTTCAGAAATTGAACAAAGACGACCCCGGACGACGCTCAAGAGGACTCGCCGGGAGACGAGAAATCTTGTTCCCTACGCAGGCGCTAACCTGATCAGGTTCAACGGGATCCGGATTATCCGATCTCAGCCTCATATCAAGGCACCCCGACAAGAACGGCGTCAGTCTAGTCGCGGCGCAGGCCAAACGCCAAGCGCGGAATTCAAACGCGCGTTAAATGGCTGATTTGCCCGATTGTTGTCCCTACCCTCTGGAACTACACTCGCTACGCGGCGCCAAAGCCATCTGGATCGGACGCAACGTCAATGTCTTCATACCGCTTGAATTACTAGGGAATGTCTATGCTGCGCAAATTTTCACTGGCCATTGCCGTGTCGTGTGCTTCGAGTGCGATGGCCGGGGCAGCAGACGTGCCGCTGCCAACCAGGACCGGGTTGGTCAGCGTGTATCAGGAAGCGGTGAACAACAACGCTGATCTCGCGGCGGCTCGCGCCAGCTATGACGCGCAGAAGGAAATCGTGCCTCAGGCTCGCGCCGGTCTGCTGCCGAACATCTCCGGTGGCGCTGACATCAATGACACGCGCACATCGATTGACCAACCCTCCGCCGTCATCAGCCGCAGCGGAACGGTCTATCGCGCGACCCTGAGTCAGCCGATCTTCCGTGCCGACCGCTGGTTCCAGCTCAAGGCTGCGAAGGACGTCAACGAGCAGGCCATCCTGCAGCTCTCGGCCACCGAGCAAAACCTGATTCTGCAAAGCGCCGAAGACTACTTTGCGGTGCTCCGCGCGCAGGACAATCTCGCCTCGACGAAGGCAGAGGAAGCGGCGCTCAAGCGCCAGCTCGATCAGGCCAATGAACGCTTCGACGTCGGCCTGTCGGACAAGACCGACGTGCTTCAGGCCCAAGCCAGCTACGACACCGCACGCGCTGCGCGGATCGTCGCCAAACGCCAGGTCGATGACGCGTTTCAGGCGCTGATCACCCTGACCAACCGCGATTACAACTCCATCGAAGGCATCGTGCACACCCTGCCTGTGCTCGCACCTACGCCCAACGACGCGAAAGCCTGGGTCGACACCGCAACGCAGCAGAACCTGAATTTGCTGGCCAGCAACTACGCCGTCAGCGCCGCGGAAGAAACCCTGCGTCAGCGCAAGGCAGGCCACGCGCCTACCGTCGATGCGGTAGCGCAGTACGAGAAAGGCGACAACGATCCACTGGGTTTCACCAACCCCAACTACACCGGCCAGAGTTTCCACGGCAGCGTCGAGCAACGCACCATTGGCCTGCAGGTGAACATCCCGATCTACAGTGGCGGGCTGACCAGTTCTCAAGTCCGCGAGGCCTATGCCCGCCTCGGCCAGAGCGAACAACAGCGCGAAGGTCTGCGCCGCCAGGTGGTGGAAAACACCCGAAACCTGCACCGCGCGGTGAACACCGATGTCGAGCAGGTCCAGGCGCGCAAACAGTCGATCATCTCCAACCAGAGCGCGCTGGAGGCCACGGAAATCGGCTATCAGGTGGGTACGCGCAACATCGTCGACGTGCTGGATGCACAGCGCCAGTTGTATGCATCGGTGCGCGATTACAACAACACCCGCTACGACTACATCCTCGACAACCTGCGTCTGAAGCAGGCAGCCGGCACGCTGAGCCCGGGGGATCTGCAGGATCTGTCGCGCTTCCTGAAGGCCGATTACAACCCTGACAAAGACTTCCTGCCGCCTGATCTGGCGAAAGAAGCGGCGAAGAACTTCGAACGGCCGACAGAGCGGTGAGCGGCTTCACTGAAAGGATGTAATGCATTGAAACGGGAATCACTGCGCTTGATTCGTAGTCAGTGACCTGTGCCCTGAAACCGCGCAGTAGCGTGGTGAATGACGTACTTGTGGGAGTGAGCTTGCTCACGAAGACGATATTCCAGCCGCTGAATATTTAGCGGATGTACCTGCCTCTTCCCGAGCAAGCTCGGTCCCACGGTTTAGTGTCCGGCAGACATATCTGCGGAGTTGGCAAGTTTTACCAGTCGTATTGGTGGCGTCCTGACACTCCGATGTCGTGCGGTAGCTAGCGCACCTGTGGGAGTGACCGGGGTGGCGCTCCACGTTGCTCACGAAGGCAGCATTTCAGCCGCAATCAGTGCAACAACCGCCCAATCCCATCCAGCAACCTCTGCAACGCACCTTGATTGGCCTTCATCACGGCCAATCCGGCATCGGCCATTGCCTTTGCTTTCTGAGGATGGTCGATCAAATCACGTACCGTTGCGGCCAATGCAGGTGCGTCAGTAACTTCCTCCAACGCGCCGGCGTTACGCAGCATCGCGGCGATTTCGAGGAAGTTGAACAGGTGCGGGCCGCTTAGAATGGGTTTATCCAGCGCCGCAGGCTCTAGCAGGTTATGGCCGCCGTTGGGCACGAGGCTGCCGCCGACGAAGGCGATGTCCGCCACGGCATACAGAAACAGCAACTCGCCCATGGTGTCGCCCACCAGAACCGACGTTTCCGGCGTCACCGCCTCGGCCGTAGACCGACGAACGCTGGCGAACCCCTGCTGCTGGCTCAGCTCAAACACGCTGTTGAACCGCTCGGGGTGACGGGGCACAAGGATCAACAGCGCATCGGCATGGGTTTCCATCAACGTGCGATGGGCCGCCAACACCACCTCGTCTTCGCCCGCATGGGTACTGGCGGCAATCCAGACCGGACGCTGCAGGGTCTGCCATTGCTCACGCTGCTGAACGGCCCGCTCGAGCAATTGCGGATCGATGGTCAGGTCAAACTTGATCGAGCCTGTCACCGTGACGCATTCGGGCCGAGCGCCCAGGTCACGAAAACGCTGGGCCTCGGTTTCGGTCTGTACGGCAAACAGGCTCATCTCGGCGAGCATCGGCCGAGTCAGCCCGGCGAAGCGTCCGTAGCCACGGGCGGAACGCTCTGACAGCCGCGCATTCGCCAGCACCGTCGGAATGCCGCGCTTCGCACACTGATGAATGTGATTGGGCCACAGCTCGGTTTCCATGATCACGCCGATCTTCGGCTGGATGTGATCGAGAAAGCGCCCGGCGGCCCACGGAAAGTCATAGGGTAGATAGCAATGCTGGACGCGCGGCTCGTGGGCGAACAGCGACTGAATGCGCTCCGAGCCGGTCGGCGTCATGCAGGTGATGGTGATGGGCAATTGCGGATAGCGAGCCAGCAACGTGCGAATCATCGGCGCAGCGGCAATGCTCTCGCCCACCGACACCGCATGCACCCATATCCCGCCACGCTGCATGGCAGGCAGCCCCAAAGCGAAGCGCTCACCGACCCGTTGCGCGTAGGCCGGAGCTTTGCGCGAGCGCAGCCACAGGCGCAGGGCGATCAATGGGAGGCCGAGGTGAAACAGGATGCTGTAGAGGGTTCTATTCATGGGCGCGGAGTTTATCAGCCAATTGCTGTCAGATTTCCATCGAGCTTCGCACATATCTTGCCCGGCACAGTCCACCTGAGACCACCGCGCCTCCCCCAAAACGCCCGGTTGTTCGGTGCCGGGTAAGCCGCTTTAATGACGGCCATCGAAAAGGAGTAACACCATGCCTGCGTACTACCTGCTGGCCATCGCCATCTGTGCCGAGGTCATCGGCACCGTATCCATGAAAGCCGTCAAAGGCCTGAGCACGCCGATCCCGCTGCTGCTGGTGATCGTCGGTTACGGCATTGCGTTCTGGATGCTCACGCTGGTGGTGCGCACCATCCCGGTTGGCGTGGCATACGCCGTGTGGGCGGGCATGGGCATCGTCATGGTCAGCATCGCCGCGCTGTTTATTTATGGGCAGAAACTGGATCTGCCTGCTATCGCCGGTATGGGTCTGATCGTCGCAGGCGTTGTGGTTATCCAGCTGTTCTCGAAGACGGCCGGTCATTAAGGGGGTTACTGAAAACAGCCTTCCCCTATAATGCCGGCATTCGTTTCGCCATTTGAGGTGCCCATGTCATCTGCTATTTCCACTGACGTCCTGATTGTCGGCGCGGGCGTTGCCGGTCTCTGGCTCAACGCGCGACTGCGGCATCAGGGCTTTTCGACGGTGGTGGTGGAAAAGGCCAGCCTGGGTGGCGGCCAGACACTCAAATCCCAGGGGATCATTCACGGCGGCGCCAAATACGCCCTGCACGGCGCGCTGTCCGGCGCTTCCGAAGCGATCGCCGACATGCCCCGCCGCTGGCGCGAAGCGCTGGAAGGCAAAGGCGAGCTGAACCTGTCGGGCGTGCGCCTGCTGTCGGAAGCCCACTACCTGTGGTCGCCCGGCACCATCGCCGGCAATCTCACCAGTTTCTTCGCCAGCAAGGCCGTGCGCGGGCGCGTCGATCAGGTCAAGGGCAGCGACCTGCCGCCTGCGCTTCAGGATCCGCGCTTCAAAGGCAAGGTGTACCGCCTAGCCGAGCTGGTCATCGACATCCCCAGCCTGGTGAAAAAACTGACGGAGCTGGCGGGCGACAGCCTACTGGCGGGTCAGGACATCGAGCCGCTGCGGGTTGATGGCGAACTGGTCGGACTGCGCGTCGACGGCCGCGACATCCACGCCCAGCGGGTGGTGCTCAGCGCCGGTGAAGGCATGGCTGATCTGCTCAAGGCGCTGAACGTGAGCCAGCCGGCCATGCAACGCCGGCCGCTGCACATGGTGCTGGTCAAAGGCCCGACGCTTAAACCGCTGTACGCCCATTGCCTGGGTGGCGGGCCGAAACCAAGGATCACGGTGACGACGCATCCGGCGGCCGACGGTCAGTGGGTCTGGTACCTGGGCGGCGACATTGCCGAGGCCGAAGGCGTTGCCCGCAACCCCGCCGAGCAGATCGCCGCCGCAAAAAAAGAACTCGGGAATCTGCTGCCGTGGGTCGACCTCAGTCAGGCGCAGTTCGCCACCCTGCGCGTGGACCGCGCCGAGCCGCAGCAAAGCGGTCTGGTTCGCCCCGACAACGCCTTTCTCGACGTGCAAGGCCGCTTGCTGGTTGGCTGGCCGACCAAGCTGGCGCTGGCTCCCGACTTCGCCGATCGCGTACTGGCCTCGTTGTCCCGGGATGACATTCACCCCACCCCACAACCGCCGCACACCGACTTCCCCAAGCCGCCCCTCGCCATGCCTGTCTGGGATCAACTGCTGCCATGAAGACCCTGCACGATCTGCATCGACCGCTCGGCACCCTCGGCATCAACGTTTCCCCCCTGGGGCTGGGCACGGTGAAGCTGGGCCGCGATCAGGGCGTCAAATACCCCAATGGCTTCACGATTCCCGACGACGGCGAAGCGCAGATGCTGCTGAAGCTGGCGCGGGATCTGGGCATCAACCTGATCGACACCGCCCCGGCCTACGGTCGCAGCGAAGAGCGCCTCGGCCCGCTGCTGCGCGGGCAACGCCAGGACTGGGTGATCGTCAGCAAGGTGGGTGAGGAATTTGAAGCCGGCCAGTCTCGGCACGATTTCAGCGCCGAACATACGCGGCTGTCGGTGGAACGCAGCCTGCAGCGCCTGGAAACGGATTTCATCGACTTGGTGCTGGTGCATTCCGACGGCAACGACCTGCACGTGCTCAACGAATGCGCCGTGTATCAGACCCTGGCCGAGCTCAAGCGCGAAGGCAAGATTCGCGGCTTCGGCTTCTCCGGCAAGACCGTCGAGGGCGGGTTGCTGGCCTTGCAGGGCGGCGACTGCGCGATGGTCACGTACAACCTCAACGAACAGGGCGAACAGCCGGTCCTCGACTACGCTGCTGCACACGGCAAAGGGGTGCTGGTCAAAAAAGCACTGGCCAGCGGGCACGTTTGCCTGAGCCCCGGTGTCGATCCTGTGCGTGCCAGTTTCGAGTTGCTGTTTGAACATCCCGGCGTTACCGGTGCTATCGTCGGCACCATCAACCCGCTGCATCTGGCCCATAACGTGGCAACCGCCGCTGCCGTGATCCGTCGTCAGCCCTGAGACGCACGGCCGACCCCAACGCAAGAAGGAGCCGATATGCCGCGAACCCTGATCCGAAAGAACCCCAGTAACTTCAAGACCCTGCCGATATTCGTCGAAGCCACCCCGGAAGGCCTGACCTACCAGAGCGTCGGGATGCCGCTGAATTTCACCCAGACCCTGGCGCGGCGGCGCAAGATCGACGTAGAGGACAGCGAACGGTTTTCCACCGAGCTGGCCAATCTCGGCGTCTCGGTGCGCCTGACTCTGCGCTGGCAGAACCGCGATTACTGGGTGCTGGTTCGCCAGCGCCGTCAGGACCGTGGCGATGTGGTGCTCAAGCTGATCTCGGGCTACGTTCCCGCCCACGAGCTCAACCTGCCGTTGCACACCGCGGTGCAGGAAGTCGCTGAGGAATGCCTGATCGAGACGCCCCAAGGCTGGCTCGGCGGACGCTTCAATGAAACCTGGCTGCCTGCGCCCTACGCGGCAGCGCTGCATTACCGCGAAGCGATGCCTTTTCGCCTCACACCGCTTTCCGGGGCGGCACGCCCTGTACGTTGCGGCAGCCTGACCCTGATCGAGCGGCCCCGCGCTTATGTGCATTTACCGACCGCCTCGTTGCAGCTGATTTACGACATGCGCCTGGAAGTGCCGAAAGAGGCTCGACCGCTGAGCCTTTTCCACGTCGATGAAAGCCTGGAAAACAACGAGCTGGTGGCGCGCCTCAATCGCAGCAAGCCGGATCTCTACCTGATGCCCCTGGAAAACGGCTCGCCCCTGCCCGAGCTGTACACCCTGAAGAACGACAAGCTTTCGCCTGCCGGTACGCGGGGTCTTTATCTGGCCGAGAGCTTCGCTCCGCAAGAAGGCTGGGTGGTGCGCGAGGAGCGGATTCGCTGGAAGGACTGGCTGGTGCAGCAGGGCATGACGCCGAAGAAGAAGCCCAAGTCAGGGCTGACCAAGCTGCGCATCAAGGCGCGGCGCCTGGTCAGGCTGGTTCGCAGCGGCCTGCACAAGTAAGCCGCCGCTCAGCTCTTCTCGGCAAGGCGTTTGTCACGCCAGGTGCGCAGCCGGGCGAAGAAGTGGAAATAGCGGTTTTCGCGTTTGCCCATCCCGCGCTTCGGTGAGAACGACTCATCGGCGAAGGCGCCGGTGATGCGCACACGCGAGGCGGTCGTTGGCAGTGTGCACACCCGGGCATCCGCCTTGAGCAGCGCGTACTTGAGCAAGCGCTCCGAGTGCAGTTTGCGGCCTGTCGCTTCGCAGAATTCAAAGATGCGTTCGATCCGCTTGCCGTAGGCCCGGTAAACATCGCGGCCGCAAATGGAGAAACGATCATTCAGCCCGCCCCACCACTGCCAGTCCGGGATATAGGCGTTCAGCCGCCGGGCCTGCGGCGAATGAAAGACATAACCCGGCAGCGGCGAATGGAAGAAGTTGTCCGGACGCACAAACACCACGAAGTCCGGATCGAACGACTCCATCATGCCCGTGACCGTGTGCAGGGAGTTGAGCTGATAGATCAGGTTGCGCAGGGAAACGTACTCGTCGCCCCAGGTGTCTCCCATCGCCTTGACCCGTTCGAAATCCCAGCGATCGAGCACGCCGTCGGTGGATTCGAGAACCCCCATCATCGACTGGAAAACGTCGTAGTTCTGCGCCTTCAGCTCGCCCTTCTCCGCCGAGCGCTGGTTGTGCACTTCGTCGATCTTGTAGAGGTGGTAAAAGCATTTGACGTTGCTGCCCTTCGGCAACTGCCCAAGGACATTTTCCTCGATGGACGGAAAACAGATTTCCGAGTTGCGCGGGATACCAAAAAACGCGACCGCAATGTTCAGCACTGACAAACTCTCCGGGATCAATGGCGATGCGCCTGGACGCGCGCGCGCAAGCGGCGGACGGGCTCGTTCATTTACTAAATAGCAGCTTGCGCCACCAGCTTCGGGGCTTGAGGGCGATCACCTCGACGTCGGCGCCCAGCAGCCAGTGGCGCTCATAGTCCCAGGCGTGGCCGCCCCAGAGCTTGCCGGCTTCATTGGAAAAACCCAGGGTCAAAAGTCTGTAGCGATAACCGGCATGGGGGCGTAGCCAGTCGAGCAGCACCAGCACGTTGAATCCTGTGGAGGGCCCGACGAAGCGCTTGCCGTTGGGGCGATCAACCGGATAGTGCTCAGCCAGTGCCGGCAACGGAATGCGGTCCCAATAGAGCGCAACGTCAGGCAGCGGGCACAGCGGGACGGCGCAGCCCACCAACAGTGTGAAGCAGCGTGACCCCGGTTGGGCGGCGAGTTTTTGTACTTCAGCGGTTGCGGGGAGTCCGAAGAAATAACAGTCCGGCGCATTGAAGCCATGCACAAACAGGTTGACGCTTTCTGGCTTCAGCAGAGCGGCCTTGATGCACAGATTGAAGCTGACCACCACATCGTCGGCGCCCACGCCCAAGGCATCGAAGTCCGCCTGGGTGATGGCAGGGTTGTTGGCGATGAGGATGACCCGTGCAGCGTTTGCCAGGCACTGGCGCAGTGCAGCGGGAAGTGCGCCGATCACGTCCTGATCGGCGCCCGGCAATACAGGGGGTACAAGGGGCGCGGCGCTGTCGTGTTCTGACGGCAGCGTCATCAGGCCGGCACCTGCATGCCATGGCGCAACTTGACCCAGGCACGGGTCAGCGCGGATGGACGCCGCCACGGGCGCATTGGCCGCTGAATTTCATCGGCCAGATCGCGGCCCACGCGGGCAAAGGCATAGCGTTCTTCGGCGAATCTTTGCCCTTCGCCCGCGATGCGCGCGGCAAGCTCGGGGTCGCTCTGCAGCAGGCGGATCTTCTCGACGGCTTCGTCTTCGGAGCGGTAGAACATGACGTTGCGCCCCTCTTCGAAGCCCAGCAGATCGTCCTCTTCACCCTGACTCCACGCGAGGAGCACGCAACCGCAAGCCATGGCTTCGAAATTCTTGATCATGAACTCGCCCATGCCGATGTCGGCGCTGACGAAAATCCTGATGCGATTAAGGGTTTCCAGGTATTCGGCGCCGGAGGCCGTGCGGGTCACCAGCATGCCGGCGCGCTGCGCGAGGTTTTCCACCAGCTGCTTGCGCTGGGAATACTCGCGGCTCTTCAGACTGCCAAGGAAGCCCACCGGAATGTCCCGGGGCTGCCCGAGATTGCGCAGCATTTCCTGGTCATAGCCCTTGGACACGAATACCGCATCGATGCCTTCGCCGCGCATACGCCGCGCCACCACCGCGCCCGACAGCAGCGCGCGACTCCACGGCAGTTGCCGGTACAGGCGCGAGTACATCCCGTGGTATTTGCTCGCGCTCATGTAATTCTGGTAAGCATCGTGCTCAAGAAAGATCAGCCCTGGGATGCACTTGAGCACCGCGCGCTGGCGAGCAAGCCGTTTGACCCGGGAGAAGATCACCACCCGGTCGTAGCTCTGATAGTCGACCGAGGCCAGAAACGGCCCGAGATTCAGCTGCTGTTGCTTGCTCAGGCGAAAGATGACGCAGTCGTCACACTGCTGCCGTACGGTTTCGTACAAGCCGTCCAGTATGACGCGCTGTTCATCCATCACCAGTAACATGACTTTCATACGTTCATATACCGAACTGCGAATACAAAAATGGCAGCGGCAAGGGGTGCCACTCTGCGCTGCGGGCGTCGGATCAGTCCTGGCTGCGGATCTTGTCGACGATGGCTGTCGTTGAACTGTTGGCGACAAGCCCCAGCACTTTCACGGTGCCGCCATAAGAGGCGACGATGTCAGCGCCGACGACCTGATCAACCGAGTAGTCCCCGCCCTTCACCAGCACGTCCGGATGGACATGGGACAGAAGGTTTTCCGGGGTGCCTTCCGGGAAGCTGATCACCCAGTCCACCGCGCCCAGACCTGCCAGCACGGCCATGCGTCGATCAACGCTGTTGATCGGGCGGCCCGGGCCTTTCAGGCGACTCACCGACGCATCGTCGTTGACCGCCACGATCAGCCGATCGCCCTGCGCGCGGGCTTGTTCCAGATAGGTGACATGGCCGGCGTGCAGAATGTCGAAGCAGCCGTTGGTGAAGACGATGGTTTCGTTGTGGGCGCGGGCGTCGTCAATGGCCAGCAGCAACTGATCGAGGGTCAGCACGCCGCGCTCGGAACCTTCGGCACGCTGGATGGCGCGACGCAACTCGGGCGCACTGATCGCGGCGGTGCCCAGCTTGCCTACGACGATGCCCGCCGCAAGGTTCGCCAGCGCGACCGCGTGCGGCAACTCCTCACCCGATGCAATGGCCGCTGCCAGCGTGGAAATCACCGTATCGCCGGCGCCGGTCACGTCGAAGACTTCCCGCGCACGGGCCGGCAGGTGCAGCGTCGGTTGGTCCGGGCGCAGCAGGGTCATGCCGTGCTCGCCACGAGTGACCAGCAACGCACCCAGATCGAGGTCTTTCATCAACGCTGCGCCTTTGGCGACCAGCTCTGCCTCGTCGATACAATGGCCGACGATGGCTTCAAATTCACTGAGGTTGGGCGTGATCAGGCTGGCGCCACGGTAGATGGCAAAGTCTTTGCCCTTCGGGTCGGCCAGCACGGGAATGCCACGGTCCCGAGCTGCCTTGATCAGGACTTGATGGTTCTTCAGCGCGCCCTTGCCGTAGTCGGACAGGACCAACACTTTGACGCCGTCGAGCAAGGCGTCGACCTCGCGGCTCAGGGCCTCGGGATCGGTGGCAAAGGGTTCTTCGAAGTCGATACGCAGGAGCTGCTGGTGCCGGCTCATGACGCGCAATTTGACGATGGTGGGCTGGTGGGCGATGCGTTGGAAGCAGGCGACGACGCCAGCGGCCTTGAGGCTGTTGCTCAGGCTGTCAGCGGCTTCGTCGGTACCGGTGACGCCGACCAGTGACGCCTTGGCGCCCAGCGCTGCGATGTTCAACGCCACGTTGGCAGCACCGCCCGGACGGTCTTCGATCTGGTCGACTTTGACCACCGGCACCGGCGCTTCAGGGGAGATTCTGGAAGTGCCACCGTGCCAGTAGCGGTCGAGCATGACATCGCCGACAACTAACACTTGAGCCTGATCAAAACGCGGCATGGACAACTTCATCGAACAACCCGTGGCAGAAATGGACAAGGACGGAATCTTAGCACAGCGATCAGCGCTGGCTGGCCGGTTGGCCTCGAATCCCGTAGTGCTTCAAACGGCGCTTCAAATGGCGCCTTTAATGGTGCATCGGCTGTTGCAGTCAAGGACGCGGAAAGCGGCGAACCCAGAACACCTCATGCCGGCGAACGGCCTTGCGGAAGAATTCGTCGTCTCCCGTCAGCGGCCATTCGCGGCCGGCCAGCCAGCGTTGAATCTGCCGACGCAGGCGCTTCTTCAGGGGTGGCGGTCCCTGCAGGTCATGCTGCATCGCCAGAGCCATGGCTTTATCAAGTTGCACGTCCGCACTGAGCCATGTACTCCAGAGCTGATCAACCGACGGCGCTTCAACGAACGGCGGCAACGCCACGCCTTTCCCGGCCAGACCCATGGGCCAGCGATCGTTGTCGTGCAGGTGATTGGCATAGAACAGCGCCACATCAGGCGTGTGCGCGCTTCTGCTCACCGCCTCATATAACGCTTGAGTCGTGGCGATGTGGTCGGCGTGGGGGTCGAGTTCAGGGTGCGGCATGACAATGACGTCCGGTCGATGCGCGTCGAGCAACGCTGCAAGATCGGCAACAAGATTGTTCCAGGTCGGCGCGCCGTCCCGATCCCCTGGCAACGGCGAAGGATTGTGCTGCCGCGCGCTGCGGATGTCGGTTTCTGAAGAGTCGCGAGAGCCAAACGGCTGATCCGGCGACTGGGCCATGGCCGGCAGTTGCAGGCAGTAGTAGCCCAACTGCACGCACTGGCTCTGGGGCACACCGCCCCACAACGGAATCGCCAGGCTGTCCCACGTGCGCAGGCGACCCTTGAGCCGCGCGGCATCGGCGCGGTTCAGCCCCAGTCGTTCATAGCGTTCGGCCTCGATCTCGCCCTGAGTCACCGTGACGATGCTGCATTCGGCGGCCTGGCTGTACAGGCCAAACGCTGCCAGTTCGGCATCGTCGGCGTGGGGCGCGAGGATCATCAACCGTTGCTGGCGGTAATCCGGGTTGCTCAGCACGTACAAACGGGCGGCATTGCCGATGCGACAGAACCCGCCCTTGAGGCGCAACGTGCTGTCAGCAACGACGTCGCGCTGACCGGTGAGGTTCACGTAGCGACGCCCGGCGAAACCCCGTTCGAAATCCTGGCGGTCGTCGCCGGCCACCACGTAAGGGTCCAGCCAGCGACCCAGCCAGTTGCTGCGCAGATCGAGCTCCAGCAGCAGCGTTTCGCCCTCGGCCAATGGCTCGCTCAGTTGCAGCATGCCGTTGACGACGGAGACAGCCTGCGACTGCGCCGCGTCGGGAAACTGATAGCGGTAGTCGCTCTTGGGCGAATAAAACAGATGGTCGGAGAACCAGGCTTCGTGGGCCACCCAGGCAGCAACGATCAGCAACGGCACCAGCCACCACGCGACCCCGATACCAATGCCGATCAGCAGCACCAGACCGATGATCAGCGCCAGACGCTTGTTGCGCCGATGTCGTTTCAGAAGCTGCTGCTTGCGCCCGGACATGTCATCCAACCTTGTAGACAGGCACCGTCTGGCACCAGCGGTCTTTGTATTCACGATCGGAGCGGCCGAAGGAATAGCGCAATGGCTTGTTCACCGCCCTCGCGTCAGCCCAGGCGTTCTGCGTGTTGACGAAGCTCAGCACGCTGCCGGCGCTCAGCGCCTGATGGGCCGGATCCACACCGCCGTTGATGTATTCCACCGACACCCAATGCGGCGACTCGACCCTGTACAGCACCTGAGCGGCAATGGGCTTGCCCTCCAGCAGGATCATCGAGCCGGTCATGAACTCGCGCATCAGCTCGAACACCTTGGCCAAGTGATCCTTGCCCGGTACGTCGAAGCCCCAGCGGGCATGAAACAGGCTTGAGTAAATGCGCGCTTGTTCCTCGGACGTGAAGTCCAGCATCGGCTGCACGACCCCGCCCGCCTCCTCAAGCAACCGCTGCTCGCGACGCTGGTTGTAGCGGAATTTCTTGGAATAGTCCTCGGGCGCGCGGGCGATCGCCAGGCTCTCGGCTTGCGGCTTGAGGGTGTCGATCTGGCCGGCGTTCAACTCCGACACATAGCTCATGCGCTGGCGCACTGGCACTGTCACCCCAGGGGCAACCGGCAGAATGATCTCTGCATTGCCCAGATCGAAGACCCGCCGATCACGCTGCTTGAGCACCTTTTTAGCCAGCGCCAGATCTCGGCCCCAGCAGGCGACCGCAGCGACAACGTTGCCGTCCTGCAGCCAACCCAGATACCGAACCGGAATATCCGCCAAACCGGCCAGACGCTCGATCACCTGCGGGTGCGTGGCAACGCTTCCGCCAAACTGCTGCCACGCGGTGGCGTAGGTCGATGCATCGATCGGTGTCCAGCCTCGCTCACGCCATGCGCGCAAGTGACTCAGCATGCATCGACTGCCCGATCGATTTCGACAGGCTCGTCTTCTTCGAACTGTTTGGCATGCAGGCGCGTGTAGTAGCCGTTCAGCGCCAGCAGTTCGGCATGGGAACCGCGCTCAACGATACGGCCTTCGTCCATCACCAGAATAACGTCGGCTTTTTCGATGGTGGTCAGGCGGTGGGCGATGACCAGCGTGGTACGGCCCTGCATGACTTTTTCCAGCGCCTTCTGGATGTGGCGCTCGGACTCGGTATCCAGCGCTGAAGTCGCTTCGTCGAGAATCAGCAGCGGCGCATTTTTCAGCAGCGCGCGGGCAATTGCCAGACGCTGACGCTGGCCACCGGACAGCAGCACGCCGTTCTCGCCAACGAGGGTCTGATACTGCTGAGGCAGTTTGTCGATGAACTCATCGGAATAGGCATCGGCCGAGGCTTTTTTGATCTCTTCCAGCGGCACGCCCGCCAGATCGCCATACGCGATATTGTTGGCGATGGTGTCGTTGAACAGCGTGACGTTCTGGTTCACCAGGGCGATCTGTCGGCGCAGGCTGCGCAGGGTGTAATCCTGAGTCTGGACGCCATCAAGGAGGATCTGGCCCTGCACATGATCGTAGAAACGCGGGATCAGGCTCGCCAACGTGGATTTGCCGCTACCTGAGCGACCCACGAGCGCGACCATCTGGCCGGCTTCGGCGACAAAACTGACGTCGTTCAGCACGCGTTTTTCCGTGCCCGGGTAGGTGAACGTAAGGTTCTTGACCTCCAGACGGCCGGAAACCTTGTCGCGCTCTACCGTGCCCAGGTCCTGTTCGGTTTGCTCGTCCAGTTGCTCAAAGATGCTCTCCGCACCGGCGACGCCCTTCTGGATGGTGGAACTGACTTCGGACAGCTGGCGGATCGGCTTGGGCAGCAGGCCGGCCATGGTGATGTAGGCCACCAGATCGCCCGCCGAGGAATCGCCGCGCAGATAAAGGACAAGGAACATCACGATGGCCATGCCGCTGTAGGTCACCAATTGCAGCATCGGCGTGTAGACGGCACCGGTCTTGGTCATCGCCAGTTGCTTCTTGGTGTTGCTGCGGCTGGCCTTTTCGAAGCGGGCCTTTTCGTAGTCTTCGCCGCCAAAGCTGCGGACCACGCGATAGCCGTGAATGGTCTCGGACGCCACGTGAGTCACGTCGCCCATCGCCACCTGAATCTTCTTGCTCTGCTTGCGAAATTTCTTGCTGGTGCTGTTCACCATGACCGCGATGAGCGGCAGTATCGCCAGCATCACCAGGGTCAGTTTCCAGTTCATCCACAGCAGCGCGCCGAACAGGAAGATGACCGTCATGCCTTCACGAATCACGACTTTGATCGCGTCGGTGGCAGCGCCGGTGACCATGGTCACGTTGAAGGTGATGCGCGAGATCAGATGCCCGGAGTTGCTGTTGTCGAAGAAGCGGTTGGGCAGCGTGAGCAATTTGTTGAACAGCACGACGCGCAGGTCATGGACCAGCCCGAGGGAGACGCGGGCCAGGAAGAAGTTGCCCAGATACGAGCCGGCACCTTGCCACGCCGCGATCAGCACGATCATTAGCGGCACCGCCTGCAGCAATTGCAGGTGGCCAATATAAGGGTTGCCGGGGAACAGGCTGGCTTCGGGATTGGCCAGGCCATCCACGAAGTATTTGAGGATGTAGGCGAGCATCGGCTGGGTGGACGCAAAGATAAGAAAGCCGACAATGCTCAAGCAGAAAAGGCCTATATACGGCCGCACATAGGTCAATAGACGAAAGTAAATCGCCAGGGTCGTTTTAGCTTGAGGATCAGGACTGCTCATGGGAATCCGCACGAAAAAATTAGGCGGGCATGGTAGCACAACCCATATTTGTCGACCCCTGCTGCGACCCAAGCGGGGCCGACTCGGGTAACATGCCGCATTTGTTCAGGTAAGTATGCCGATGCACCCAATGGAACACAGCGCCTATCTGGCCTTGCGAGAAAACGCCACCGTGCTCGAAGCGGACGGATCCGGTGACAAGGTTCTGTTGCTTGAGGACGGCACCATTCTCAAACTGTTCCGCCGCAAGCGCCTGATCAGCTCGGCCTTGCTGTTTCCCTACGCGCAACGCTTCGCCGACAACATCGAGGCCCTCAAAAAGCGCGGCATTCCCTGCCCGGACGTCATCGCCACCTACCGAATTGCCAGCATCAGCCGCGACGGCGTGCGCTACACGCCGCTCCCCGGCCTGACCATCCGCCAGGTGCTGAAAGAGCACGGTGAAAGCGCGCCACTGCGGGCTGAGCTGGGTGCGTTCATCGCCCGCTTGCACGATCAAGGTGTTTATTTCCGCTCGCTGCATCTGGGCAACGTGATCCTCACCCCCGAGTCAAAACTGGGGCTGATCGATATCTCTGACATGAAGTGCCAGCGCAGGACGTTGAGCGACTCGAAGCGGCTGCGCAATTTCCAACACCTGCTCCGCTACAAGGAAGATCGCGCGTGGCTGGTGGAAAGCGACGCGGGCGTGGCCTTTATTTCGGCTTATGCAAAAGGCCGGAGCGCGCACTTTACGGCGCGTTTGCAGGCGCTGTTTGCGTAGAGGCGTCGGATTGGACGCCCAGCAGTTCGTCGAGGCGCTGCAGGGTGATTTTGGGAATCACCCGCTCCGGCATGCGGCTGACGCGGGATAGGTTGAACACCTGCATGCCGGTTCGGGGAAGAATCCTGCGAGCCATCAGCGCGAAGCTTGGCAGGATGTACTGCTCGAAATCCTCGTCCAGGCTGCTGGGCAAAGCCGCTTCTCCCTTCTCGTAAAAGCGCCCCCCACCCTGACGCAGGTCCATTCCGATCACAAACACCTGACGAAACCCCAGATGACAGACCAGCTGCAAGGCGCCGAAAGGAATGGTCCGGCTGCCGAAATAGCCTCGTTTGAGGTTCAGGCTGAAGCCGATACGGTTGGGCTTGCGACGCAGCAGGGAGAAGTTCGAGATCAGCTCATCGTCGTTACGGATAGACCACGCATAGGCTCGATCTGACATGACGGCCTTGCCTTCCTGGCGATTGACCCGCTCCAGCAGATAGATCTTTTTGCCGTTCAGGGCAGTGGCGTCAGCCGCGTGAATCGCCTGAAGCACATCAAGGCTCATCGCCAGATGCTCGCCATGGCTGACCCCCATCAGTGCGAGCGCCGGCCGCCCGATGACGAAATTCGGATCGTCACACAGGTAATAGAAAGGCCGTATGCCCTCGTCGACACAGCGCACGATCGAGCCGTTCATGGCGACAACCGGCAGGCTCCGGTAATTGTGAAGCGGGAACTCGTTCGCCGAGGGTCCGGACGCCAGCAGCAGCACCGGCCCTGTGACAGAACGCCGTGAATGCGCGAAGTCCTGCAGGCAAATTTCCAGATCATGCCCTACCAGCCAGCATTGCTCGCCCCGCGCTTCAACCCTCAGCACGCCGCGCCTCCCGGGAGATCGCCACGGCGCCGGCCAGCGGCAGCCAGAGCCATTCCCACACCAGATTGGGTGACCCAACGAAAGTGTGCAGCTCGACCGTCATCACCACGCCACCGGCGCAGAGGATCGCCAGCCAGAGCCGGGCGGTCTCCGAGGTCTTACGCGCTCGCGCCAGACAAGCGCCGGCGTGCAGCATTGTCGCCAGCAGCAGCGCCAGACCGACGATGCCGAACTGGTAGAGCACCTCGAAATACAGGCCGTGGGTATTGCGTACGATTTGCCCGGTGGAAAGGTGAACTTCCCCCAGCGGCGTACCGGCGCCAACCCCGAACCACCAGTGCCCGGCCAGTCGCTCGAACACCGCCAGCCAGACTTCGTTGCGCCCCGTCACGCCGCGGGTCTGCACTTCGTACGCCAGCTCGCTGAAGCCGAATATGAGCACGAGCGCGATGACGATAGCCGCCGGGATGAGAATGTTGCGGCGCAGTTTGCCGCTGGTCATGGTGCCGAGCAGCACCAGACCGCCGACCGATGAAGCCAGCCAGGCGCTGCGCGCGAACGTGAAGTAGATGTAGGTGGCAATAAGGGCGCAGCACAGCAACCAGAGAGCGATTTCGGCACGACGCCGTGAACGTAGCGTCAGCCAGACCCCGGCCAGCAGAAACAAGCCGTAGTTCATGCCGGCAACGATGGTGTTGCCGAAGTCGGCCACATCGGTCACGCCCGAGCCGGCCAGTGACATCTGCCGATAGCCCAGAACAAAGGCGCCGTGAATGGCGAGATTGAGCATCGAAAACCCGGCGAACAGGGCGACCACCGCCACCGAGATCTTGAGGATTTTTTCCCAGTCGAAGGTGCCGCTCGCCCGTATCACGCCAACGCCGATGAAAAACACGAGAATGAGCAGAAGCCGGCGCAGGGATTTCATGTCGTCGTCGGCCAGGAGGCTGTTGATCAGCAGATAGGCGAACAGTAGCAGGACGGTATACGTCAGCGGACTGACTGAAAATGACCGCCGACTCAGCGCCGGCGCGGCGCAGAGCAAGGCAATGACCAGCGCCGCGCGAATGAACGCAGCCCAGGAACTTGACTCACCGGGCCACCAGAACGGCCCGAGAAATATGATCAGCATCACCACTGCAAGCAGTAAACCTGCAATGTACCCCGCACGTGCCGGCAAATTTTTTACAACCATTCCAATCCATATCCTGTGCTATGCAGCCGGGTGTTCATTGCTATCAGAGGCCAATGGCTGCCAGCGGTTCGAGTGAAATCAGGTTTCCGAAGTGAGCGCGACGACTTGCGGCAGCTGCCAGAAAACCGCTTTTACCGCCTCGTCGCTGAAACGGTCGCGCAGCCGCTGCAGCATCGCATCCGCGCAGGACTGGCGCAGTTCGGCGTCCATCCGCGAAAGATGTACCAGCCCTTGAGCCAACGGCTCGGCACCGCCCAGGGGGAACAGAATGCCCACGCCTTCGACGACTTCCTTCGCGCCGCCACAGGCTGTGGCCAGCAGCGGCACACCGGCCACCATGGCTTCGAGCAAGACCATGCCGAAGGGCTCGTGATCGGAACTCAGCGCGAATACGTCGAAGGCCTTGAAGTAGCGGCTGGCCTGGGTCACTTGCCCCGCCAGCATGACCTCGTGGCCGATGCCCAGCTCGACTGCCAGGTGCTTGAGGTCTTGCTCCAGTCGGCCCTGACCGAGAATCACCAGCTGGCTGTCAGCGGGCAGGTCGGGCAACGCCTGGGCGAAACCGCGAAGGAGCGTCGACTGGTCCTTGTCAGGGTGCAGCCGACCGACATTGCCCACCACCCACGCCTCCTGCGCCAGGCCCAATGCGTCGCGGGCCTCTTCGCGGGACAGCAGCGTAGCGCTGAGCTGATCGACATCGATGCGGTTGTAGAGGGTCTGGATACGCTCGGCCGGCCACTTGGGGAGGCATTTGCGTATGTCATCGCGCACGGCATCAGACACGCCGAGCAGGCTCAAACGGGAGCGGAACAGGTTAGCCAGCACCTTGCGGCTGCGGCGCCGGTAATCACCAAACGCATGATGAACACCGATCACCGGCAAGCGAGTCGCGACGAGGGCGATGTAGGTCGGCTTGAAACGGTGGGTGATGCAAAACTGAAAGCTGCGCGACGCCGCGATCTTGCGCAGATCGCGAATGGCTCCCACCTTCATGCCACCAATGGCTTTGGAGCTGTACTCCATGAACAGCACTTCGTCCGACGCGCAGCTGGCTGCAACGTCGGCATCGGCGGCGCCGGTCAGAAATACCGTGGTGACCCGGTATCCCCTGCCCACGAACAGGCTGGCGTATTGACGGGCGCAGTCGAGGAACGGCCCGTCATAGCCGTGGCAGAACTGTAAAACATGACGCTCAGCTGAGCGCGTCATGGGTGTCCACGCCGTCTTTGACCACCAGAATGTCTTCCATGATCAGGTACTCCAGATCCGAGCCAAAGAACATGTTCAGCGCGTCGGTCGGCGAGCAGATCATTGGCTCGCCGCGGCGGTTGAGCGACGTGTTGAGCGAGACACCGTTGCCGGTCAGGTCTTCGAGCGCCTTCATCATGTCGTAGTAACGCGGGTTGTACTCGCGCTTGAGCACCTGGGCGCGGGACGTACCGTCTTCGTGGACGACTTCCGGCACACGGGTTTTCCACTCTTCCGCCACTTCGAAAGTGAAGGTCATGAACGGCGCCGGGTGATCGATCTTGATCATCTGCGGGGCGACGGTGTCGAGCATCGACGGGCAGAACGGCCTCCAGCGCTCGCGGAACTTGATCTGATGGTTGATGCGATCGGCCACGCCGGCAACGCTCGGGCAGCCGATGATCGAACGACCACCGAGGGCGCGTGGGCCGAACTCCATGCGGCCCTGGAACCAGGCCACCGGATTGCCCGCGACCATGATCTTGGCGATGCGCTCGGGAGTGTTGTCGATCTGGCGCCAGGCCGGCTTGCTCGGGTGGCGGGCGCAGGCGGCGATCACGTCTTCGTTGCTGTAGGACGGGCCGAGGTAGACGTGTTCCATCTTCTCGACCGGCACGCCGCGGGCGTGGGAAACGTAGGCGGCAGCACCCACAGCAGTGCCGGCATCACCCGACGCCGGCTGAACGAACAGCTCTTTGACGTCAGGGCGCGCGATGATTTTCTGGTTCAGCTTCACGTTCAGGGCACAGCCGCCGGCAAAGGCGAGCTTGCCGGTTTCCTTGAGGATGTCCCCCAGATAATGATCGATCATCTGCAGCGACAGCTTCTCGAACAGCGCCTGCATGCTGGCGGCGTAATGGATGTACGGCTCGTCGGCGATGTCGCCTTCGCGCTTGGGACCCAGCCACTCGATCAGTTTCGGCGAGAAGTAGAAGCCTTTGCCCTTCTCTTTGTAACGGCGCAGGCCGATGACGTTGGCGTATTCGGTGTTGATCACCAGTTCGCCGTTTTCAAAGGTGGCCAGACGGGAGAAATCGTATTTGGTCGCGTCGCCGTACGGCGCCATGCCCATGACTTTGAATTCGCCGTCGAGCATCTCGAAACCGAGGAATTCGGTGATCGCGCCATACAGGCCGCCGAGGGAATCCGGATCGAAGAATTCCTTGATCTTGTGGATCTTGCCGTTTTCGCCGTAGCCGAAGAACGTGGTGGCGTACTCGCCCTTGCCGTCGATGCCGAGGATCGCGGTTTTCTCTTGGAAACCGGAGCAGTGATAAGCGCTCGATGCGTGAGCCAGGTGGTGCTCGACGGGTTCGATCTTGATCTTTTTCGGATCGAAACCGAGTTGTTCCAGGCACCAGACGATCTTGTTGCGATAGCGCTTGTAGCGGCGGTTGCCCATCAGGATCGCGTCGAGTGCGCGGTCCGGGGCATACCAGTAGCGTTTGGCGTAGTGCCAGCGCGCTTCGCCGAACAGGCTGATGGGCGCGAAAGGAATGGCGACGACGTCGACATCGGAAGGCTTGATGCCCGCTTGTTCGAGGCAGAACTTCGCTGATTCATAGGGCATGCGGTTCTTGGCATGCTTGTCGCGAACGAAACGCTCTTCTTCGGCCGCAGCAACCAGCTTGCCGTCGATGTACAGGGCTGCGGAAGGATCATGGCTAAGGGCGCCGGACAGGCCAAGGATCGTCAATGCCACTAGGGTCTAGCCTCTTAAGTCTGCATGCAGGCATCACGCGCCTGACAAATAAGGTGTGTCTGGCGCCACGGCGGCAGACAGCTAAAGGGCGGGATTATAGCGTAATGGCTCTGGAAGTGGTCGCAGGGAATGAAGTGCCGCGCGATGCATGCGCAGGACCGGCTTTAGCCGGGAAGAGGCCCGCATTGACACCCTCGATTCTGCGGTGTGACACCCGACGCCTTCCCGGCTGAAGCCGGTCCTACGTCCGCATTCGCTCATCTCACTGACTGAGCTCACTGTCCTAGTGGGTCCGGCTTTAGCCGGGAACAGGCCCGCATTGACACCCTCGATTCTGCGGTGTGACACCCGACGCCTTCCCGGCTGAAGCCGGTCCTACGTCCGCGTTCGCCCATCTCACTGACTGAACTCACTGTCCTAGTGGGACCGGCTTTAGCCGGGAAGAGGCCCGCATTGACACCCTCGATTCTGCGGTGTGACACCCGGCGCCTTCGCGGCTGGAGGCGGGCCTACAGGTTCGCTCCTCATCCCGTGCGTTAACTATTTAGCACCACACGCTCCGGCGTTCTGATTGATTGATCGCTCGACGAATCATCGGGCTCTCGCCCGGCTCGCGCCTGCCATTTTGCGCAGAGCTCACTCAGGAATGCTTAACGCCATGGAAACATTTTCACCCAACCCGCCGGCGCTGGATCGGCTGACGACGCTGGCCACCGTACTCGACGCCGAGCTCCAGCATCTTCCGGATGCAGAGGCTTGCCTCAATACCCTGCCCCTGCCGCTGAGCGCGGCGCACCAAAGGTTGTTGCTCTCGACCATCGAGCGCTTTTGGGCCCACGCCAGCGCCCGTGACATTTCGCGCCGCGAGCTGTTCGTGACTTGCATCGAATTAACCCTGCGTGATGACCTGCTGCTGAACATCGAAGAAGGCGAACTGCACCGCGACTATGCGCACTGCCTGCCAGGCATGGAGGCTCGGGAGCATGTCGTGTTCAGCGCACTTGAGCTCCAGCTCGATGCACAGCGCAGCATCGAATTCGCCGGAGCGATCGTTGCGACCGCCCAACCGGGGCACACGCTGCTCTGGTTGCCCGGACAAGCCGTCGAATGCTTCGTGTCGAACGAGGCATTGCGCCATGAGCTCGCCCGTCGAACCAACCACCCACTTCTGCGGTTGCCCCTCCTGCGCCTGATGCAAGACAGCACGCGCGACGCCTGGCTCGAGATCTCATCTGGGGGCGATGTCTTTCTGGAACCGGCCCAGCCTTCGGACTTTCAACTGAAGCCCATCAAAGGCTCGCCCTACGACCATGCCTTTGATCGCCTGCTGGCCAGGCAGCGTGTGGACATTGACGCGCTGTTCGCGACCGCCCACAACCTGTCGCATCAAACCCTTCAGGCCCGACTTGAAGACCTGCTCCACCAGCCGAAATCCTGGGGCCCCGACGGCGCGATTGCCGCTGCCGAGGAACGTCGCGCCCACCGCGATCAACGCCGCGCACGCCCCGGCTGGCTGGAAATGGCCAGCACCGAGCAGCGGGAGCGTTACGCCTCGGGCCTGATGAATTACGAGCGCGCGCGCAGCGTGTTGATGAGCGTCATGGACGGTGCCGCGTCCCCGGAGCAGTTCGCACGCAGCCGTCTGCGCGCGCGACTGGCCAATGACTTGGGTATCGACGTCAATCCTGACGACATCCTGATCAGCACCCAACGAACACTCCCCATCACCGGTACACCCTTCACAGCCAGCCGTACGCTGACGAAGCTGGCGCTTTACGGCCTGCACCCGGGCGATGCAACGCCAGGTTCGGCATTCCAGATGAGCACCCGCCTGACCCGCAACGGCCAGCCGCTTGAGCCTGAATACAGTGCCCTGACGCCGGCCTACCTCGCCGACGTCGTCAACGAGCAGGACCTGCGGATCCGATTCGGGCCCGCGCAACGCGAATCCCTCGGCTCGCCGACCACCCAGCGTCTGATGGCCGAGGCCATGCATCATCAACTCATCGCCCAAGCCCGCGGTGCGGAGTTGCAAGGGCACATTCAGCCCTCCGATCTGGCCCTCATCGAGGCACTGAATCCGGACACCGTCGCGCCGAGAAACCCCGCAGTGGCCGTTCAGCAGATCAAGCTGAATGTGCACGATACCCTGAGCAGCGTGCTGCTGTTGCGTACGCTCGATGCCTCGGGGCAGTCGGACGGGTTGCTGATGTTTACCCCGGACAGCCCACTGCCTCGGCAGTTTTACCGCTTCGAGAACGAACGCCAATTGCTGGGCGAACTCGTGAGCTGGAGTCGGTCCGCAGATCTGAGTCGATTCTTGCTGGAGCAGATCACCGTCGGCAGACGCGAAGCCCTGGAAGACCAGTTGCGCGACTTGAGCGAAAAACCGGCGCCGGCTCAGGACTGGATCAGCTACGCGACCCTGCCCGATTACAACGCCGGTTTGCGGGCACTGGTGTCGGCACGGGTAAAGGTGAAACTGTCCGAACAACGGCTGCACACGCCTGACTGGTTCCTGCGAGCCTCCGCCGAACACCGCAGGCAACTGGTAGCACTGGAAGATGCGATTGTGGGTGCAGGTGAAATCTATCAGGCCGCTCCGCACACGCAGGTGACCGAGTTCGACGCCTACGCCCATCAGACAGCCACCCGCAAGATCAACGAGCTACTTGGTCTGCCGCCCGCCACGGTGGACCCTGACCGAATCATCATTCATACGCCCCGCGAAACCCTGTCCTACACCCAGATGCTGCGCGACGGTTACGACGACACGCTTGGGCTGCTCAAGCCGTCTGCCGACACCACCGCCACCTTCAGCGGCCCCGAGGGCGTCGACCTTACGCCACTGAGTCCGGAGAAAGTCGCCGGTTCGGTTCGTGGCCAGTGGTTGTCCGATCAGTACATCACGATGATTCGTCAGCAACTGCTGGCGCCCGACAGCGAGGGTTATGACTGGCGCCGTCAACACAGTCTGGTGCTGACACAGCTGCAAATGCGCGCTGACGCGCTGCGCGGTTTTCTTCAGGGACACATCGACGCTTCACAACTGCGCTGGCTTAGCACTTCCATTCTCAACATGCATCAGGGCAGCCCCGCGGAGCGCCTGCACTACCCCGTCTATCCACTGAAGTTGAATGTGAACGTGATGGGCGTCGCCTCACGCGCCGAGACCATTCAAGGCTGTTTCCTGCTAACACCGCCCGAGGCGAGCACGCTGGGGCAGGTAATGCTGTATACGCCTCAGGCGCCCGATGGCCGCGCCTTCCGACTGCTAAGTACTTTCAGCAACACCCTGCTGAGCCCGGGCATGGGCGACTACTACTTGAAGCGCGCCAGTGTGAAGGCCGGGATGCCGCTGGCATTTGCCCTGGCTGAACTGAAGAAAGGCGGCGGTCACAAACCTGCGTTGCCGAGCAAGCCGTTCAGCAACCTCCACGAGGTGTGCTTCAACCACGTCATCGAGCGCAAGATCCGCGATGTCGAGGACACCACGACCGGTCGTGCCGACATGCTCTGCCGACAGGTCTGGAGCAGCCTGGAGCTGATCGCGACCGCGGTGACCTTGCCTTTCCCCCCTGCCAGCTTTGCCGTCGGCATGGTCATCGCGGGCGCTGACGGCTATCGCGCACTGCAAGCCCTCGACGAGCGGGATCACGCGACCGCCAGCTTCTACGTGCTCAGCGCCTGGCTGAACACGGCGGGCGCTGCGGGCGATCTGCACTCGGGAATGAAAGGATTGGGCGGCGTGCTCAAAGACCTGACCGACCAAAATGCGGGCGGCAGGTATGCCCGGTCGGTTGCCCAGGCCACCGATGAAACGCTGCAGCCGGTCGTGGTGGAGAACGAACTCTTCTGGGCCCCGCCACAATCTGCCAACCGCCACGTTCCGCTCCACAGAACCCGCGCGCTGATCCCCGAAACGCTTCAGCCCACCGGGCGTTATGCGCAAACCGATGTGACCGGTGTGTGGAGAGCCTTGCAGCAGGACAACCCGCCGGTGCGCGCCGCAGACACACTCGTCCATCCGCTTCACGCCGTTGATGTCTCTCTGGCGGACGCCGTGCCTCTGACCCGTCCGCACGGGCAGGGTGTCAGCGTCGTTCGCGGGAATTGCTACATTTCCCTGCAGGGCCAGACCTACCAGGTCCAGTACGACGCCCGGCTCGCCATTTGGCAGATCGTCGATCCGCGTAACCCGTTCGCCTTCTTTGGCCGCCAAACGGTGCGCCTCAACAGCCAGGGGCACTGGCAACTGCTTGAGCCAGCGCGGTTGCGCGGCGGCGTTCTGCCTTCATTCCGCCGGCTGGACGAAACCCCGGCAGGCCCCTCCACGGCGGTGGGTGACTTGAGCGATTACGAAATGCCGGAATCGCTGCAGCCCTACGTCTTCGGCATCGTCAGCCCAAAGCAGGCTGAACACTTTGAAGAAGGCCCGTTTGGTCTGCATGAGTTTTTCGACGACATTTTCCAGGGCGGTCGCTCGACCTACAGGACCCTGCGCCAGAATCTGTACCGCGATGCGAAAGCGTTCTTCGAGCAGCCGCCCCTCCCCGGCAAACCCGAGCTGCCAGTGCTCGCAGATGGCGTGACGACCCAGGGCTTCTTTGATGCAGTACTTGAGAAATCGAGCGGCCTGGTGATTGGTGAGGCACCGACGTCCATTGCCAGCAAGCAACTGCTGATCGACAACATGCCGTTGCTGGCAGAGCGCAAGGTCGAGGTGCTGTACATCGAGCATCTGCAGACCGACCAGCACACGCACAAGCTGCAGAAATACAAAGCGCTCGGCAGCAAGACGCGCAGCGGCTCCCACATGCTCAAGCATTATCTGGAGACCGTGAATGAGGGCGCACTCAAGAACGGCAGCGACCGATACGACTACTACCATCTGATCAAAGCGGCCCATCGAAACGGCATCGACGTTCGGCCGTTCAGCTCCTCGGTCAGCTATGACTACGCCGATAACGAAGTGGCGTCCGCTGCTGGTGACGCCCTTGCGCCGCAAAAGATGGCGGTTTTCTTTGGTCACAAAGTGATCAGTGGCGACGTGCAGACGCATCCTGGCAGGCGCTGGATCGCGCTGCTCGACCACCGCACCGCCAACACCTGGCAGCAACAGCCGGGTATCAGTGAACTGCAAGGCGTACTCAGCGTGCGCGTCGAAGACGTACCGGTGGGCACACCACCCCAGATATCCCTGGACAGCGATGCCGTTATCAGCAGCGCTGCCTCGCGCGCAGATTTCAAAGTGCAGATCGGCAACCCGACTGTCCACAACGTGGCCGGCGCATCGTCGCCCGACAGTCCGGCCGGCACGTCACTGGACGACGCGCTTTACAGCTTTTTCGAACGACGCTCGCCCATGGAGTGGGGCCTGGACCCTAACCGCCGCGCCATCGTTTCCCATCGCAGAAGCGAGGTAAACCCGTACATCGGCGAGCACGGCTTTGAATGGAATCCGGCCGGTTACTGGACCCGCGCCGAGGCGGCGAACTGGAGCAGCGACTATCCTCTGGGCGCCATTCAGCAGTCACTGATCGATGACCGCTATCAACTGCCTGGCGACATGCAGAGCATCTTCCATGACCTTGCTCACTTCCGTCACAGAGGCCTGAATCCTGATTACTCTTTCATCGAAAGTCATTTGATCGAGGTGCGTGAACGGTTCTTCGAATTGGCGAATACGCTGCAAAAAGACGCGCGCTCGGTGCTCAACCTCGCCCTGCCTGAGCGCGTGATGTTGCCTGAAGTAAAAGCCGACACGCCGTTAAGCATGTTCATCGAAGAGTTGTACGAGAACACGTCCGGCGTGGTCATCGGGGAATCCCATTCGGCACGCGCCAGCAAGCGCTTCATCCTCGACAACATGGAACATCTGGCGCGCCAGGACGTGCGCACGCTGTACATGGAGCACCTGTTGACCGACCTCCACCAAGCCGATCTTGATCGCTTCGCTGAAACCGGGCTGATGAGCAAACGTCTGCTGCACGACCTCAAGCACATGGACAGAACATTTCTGACAGACCCAACTGGCGCCTACTCATTTGAGAACCTGGTGATTCAGGCCAAGCGGCACGGCATTGAAATCCGTGCCATCGACTGCACCGCCAGCTATTTCATCCGCCATCTGCCGAGCAGCTCCAACACCACGCGCCAACAGGTGCTCAGCTATTTTGCGTCTCGTACGATACGCAAGCACCAGCAGGTGATGGGGCCACACAAGTGGATTGCCCTGGTGGGTGAAAGCCATGCCAATACGTTCAAGAACAGCGTGCCGGGCATCGCTGAACTGGAGCAAGGGATTGGCGTGCGGGTGATGGACGTGGCCCCGGGCAAGGCGCGCGGCATCATGATCGATCCGGGCGAACAGGTCGCTGCGGGGCTGGGACACGAGCCGGTGCTGGTGAAGAATGACTTCCGCGTGGAGATCGAACTGCCCGCGCGACCTCAACTCGCGACCCCGGTGGGCGGCAGATTGCACAGTCCGGGCATGTTCCTGCTCGACGAATCCGTGGCCTTGCGGCCAACGATCGTGCATCGCTCAAGGGACCGCACGCTCAAGCACACGCCGGTGCGCTTCAATACCGCGGGCAAAGCCTACGTCGAGCGCGAGTCATGGCCGCAGGTCAATCGTCAGCCGTTCGATGACGTGCAGGCCCTGATCGACGCATTGGTGGAGATGAACCTCAATCACGTGAGCTGACGGGTCAGTCCGGCGCTTTTGAAACCGTCGGAATGCGCTGCTCCAGCAATTGGTGCAGCGCGCTGTCCGCCGGCCAGTTGCGCATAAAGCGCGCGCGATCTTTGGCGAACGCCGCCGCGAACGAGGTCTGGGAGCCATGCTGACACATGGCGTCCAGATCGATGAGCGACCAGCGATCATTGTGCCAGAACACGTTGTGGCCTTTGAGATCGCCGTGGCTGATGCGCTCGCGGATCAACTGCGCAAACAACAGATCCAGCGCCTGCAACTCGGCTTCCGGCGCATCGCCGCTGGCCACGTAGGGCGCAAAGCGCTCGATGATGTCGGGGCCTGGCAGAAACTCGGTGACCAGGAACGCCTCTCGGCGCAGCCATACGAAGCGTTTTTCCAGCAGCGCCAGCGGTTTGGGCGTGGCGATGCCGAGGAACCGCAGCCGATTGCCTTCGCGCCATGAGTGCCAGGCGCGGGACGGTCGCCAGAAACGTTTGAGCCAGTGCGCCAGGTTCTTGATGTTGTAACGCTTGATCACCAGCTCGCGGCCGGCGACGTCTACCTTGGCGACGCTGGCCGCACCACCGGTCTTGTACAGATGACCGCCCTCGACCAGCACGTCGGCCTTTTCCAGCACCGGCAACATCGACGCCACTTCCTCGCGACGAATCGCGCGCAGGGCGAACGGCCCGTCTTCGACGCTGAACAGGCTGCATTCACGGCCGATCTTGATCAGGTAATCCCGCAAGCGCCAACTGCGCACCTTGTCGATCTGCTTTTGCAGCGCCTCGACCGGCAAGCCATGCTCGCCATTGCTCAGCAGGTAATAGACCAGTAATTCTTCGGTGAACGGCTCCAGCGACTTCGGCAACTGGGCGAAGAACACGCCGAGGTTTTCCAGCACTTTTTGCCGCGACAACGGCTTGCCGGCTTCCTCGACGCGAATGCCTGCGCCGTCGATCACGTACAAGGTCGAGCCCTGACGCAGCAGATTGTCCAGGTGCAGGTCTTCCTGCCACAGGCCTTTGGCGTGCATCTGGCCCACAACGGCGAGCGCATCGCCGAGCACCGACTGTTGTTCATCGGCCAGCGACGGCAGCGCTTCCACCGATTTCCAGGCATCGCCCAGACTTTCGGCCTGATCCAGAAACTCGAACAGCAGCCAGCCGCCCTCACCTTCCTGCAGCCCGTCGGCCAAGAGCAACGGCGTCGGCAAGCCTTGCTTTGCCAAAGCCTGCACGCCGTCGCGCTCGCGCTGGAAATGCCGCGGGGCTTTCGGCCCGACCAGCAGCTTGGCCAGGACCGTGCGTCCGCGCCAGATGCCCGCGCCGACGTAGCGTTGCCCGGGCAGGACGCGCAGCAGGCTGAGCAATTGCAGCTCGGCAGGACCGGCCGCATCCTCCAGCGCAATGTTCATCGGCAGCGCCGGAGTGCGACCGGCGTTTTTCAGTTCAGACAAACGCATCGGCGCCCTCTTTGATCAAGCCTGTCCAGATTACAGATCTGACAGGCAGTGAATCTCGTGTGCATCAAAACCGGAAATCACCGGTCACGGCGCTTGTGACTGCCCCGCTTGGCAACCCGCTGCCACCAAGCGTCAACCAGCCCGCTGTCGGTCGGGGCGTGCAGATAAGCGGCGAGCAGTTCGCGGATTTCCGTCTCGTTCCAGACCGGTGCGCGGCGTAGCAAAGGCTCGATGTCCTTGACCCGGTCGCGCTGGCCGAAGATCGACTTGCGCGTCTTCTCCAGGTCGATCAGCTGCGCCATATACTCGCCGCCCCGCGCACGCATGAAAATATGCTTGGGATAGAAACAGCCATGCACCTGCCCGGCCTTGTGCAGCGTGCGCGCCAGTTGCCCGCAGGCCTGCAGAATCGCCAGACGCTCGGTGGCCGGCCGCTCGTGCCAGTCCTGCAACAGCGTGTCCAGGTCTGTCCAGCCATCCAGCGCCCGGGTCATGAGAATCGCGCGGCGCTCGCCGTCGACTTTCCTGTCGGCGTAAAACACCGCATGCAGCGCCGGAATGCCCAGCTTCTGATACAGGCTGATGTTGCGAAACTCCCGGGAAAACGAAGGCTCGCCGAACGGGTGATGCAGGGTGTACGTCAGGTAGTTGCTCTGGCGCTTGAGGTAATAACCGGAGCCTTCCAGCTCTAGGCGAAACACACTGCTCCAGCCGCCGCGACCGGTGTTGGGTTCATCCACCGCGTCGAGTTCGACGTTCCACAACGCATCGAAGTCCGCCAGACCGTGCCGCTCCAGCAGCCCCCTGTCGGCGTCAGCAATGAAAACACTCATTCACGACCCTCAAAAAAACTGACGATGTGGCGGATGCGCTTTTTGTCTGATTCGTTCAAGCGTTCGCGCCCACGGTATTGCAGATAGAAGCGCAGACGCTGAGTGGCCGACAGATGATATTTAGCCACCTTGTCCAGGCACGCAAGGTCTTTGGTGATCCGGTAGCGCAGCATGAAGCTGACCCAGAACGCCCCGTTGGGGCAGTCGATCAAGAACACCGTTGCCTGATCGTCCACCAGCAAGTTGCGCCACTTCAGATCGTTATGGGTGAAGTGATGGTCGTGCATGGTTCGGGTGTAACGCGCCACCTGCTGGCTGACGCCGTTGACCCATGAACGGCTGTCCAGGCGCGTGTCGTTGACCCGCGCCAGTTCGGACAAATCTTCGGTGCGCGGCAGCTCGCGGGTGATCAGCGCGCCGCGATCATACGCAGCGCCGTTGCGCTCCAGGCCCCAGGCGACGACTTCTGCCGTCGGAATGCCCCACTTGGCGAAGCGCTTGAGGTTCTGCCATTCGGACTTGACCCGTGGCCGTCCCAGATACCGGCGCAGACCCTTGCCCGCTGCGACGTAGCGCTTGACGTAGTAGTTCACGCCACCGCGTTCGACGCGGATGACTTCGGACAACGGATCGCGGGTCAGCCGCTCGCCTTTGAGGGCGAACACGGCGTCGAGGGTGCCGAAGTCGTCCGTCAGCGCGGCGTAGCCAGGCTCCAGCTTCCAACCCGCCATCAGAGCGCATCCCCGTAACGCAGTTTGCGCTGATAGAGCTTCTCGGCCTTGGCTTCAAGCCAGCTCAACAGCGCCGATTCCTGGGCCAGGATCTGCCGCAGCGGCTGCTGGAAATAGCCCTTGAGAAAGCGCAGTTTGTCGCGCCGGGTCAGGCCGATGTCCATCGCCGAGAAATACAGCGCGGCGAGGTCTTTGTTGCGCCACCGCTGGGTAATCGCCGGGCGCGTCTGGGCGCGGTGCAGGTCGATCACCGAGAGCCTGAAATCATCAGGCGTGACCGGCGTGTCGGTGTGCAGCAGAAAATGACAGATGTAGCAGTCGCGATGATTAACCCCGGCGCGGTGCATCATGCCCACCAGCCGAGCGACTTCAGCGATGTACGCGCGCTTCATGCGCGGCTCGGGCGGCTCGGTGCGCCAGTTGAGGCTGACGTCTTCCAGGCTCTCGGTCGGCGCCAGTTCTTCGGTGATGATGAACGAATGCTGCGTGGCTGGATTGTTGCCGCGCTCGCCGTACGCCACAGCGGTCATGGTCGGCACGCCGACTTCATGCAGACGGTTGACCGCGTCCCACTCCTGACCCGCGCCGAGCACCGGCAGTTTGGCGGTCAGCAGGTTCTTCGCCACTTCACCCCAGCCGATGCCGCGATGGATCTTGACGAAGTAACCGCGCCCGTTGACCTCGGTGCGCAACGTGCGCCGGTTTTCGAGCTCGCGATAGACCTGGCCTTCAAGCGCCTCGACGGCTTCGAACGCATCGCGCCCGGCCCAGAGGCTCTTGAAGGGTTCAGCAAGGATCAGTTTCATCCGTGGTGCTCCGCCAGAATCACATCCGCAGCGTGCTGCGGCATGCTGTAAAGATCAGCCGTGTCGGCGAATGTCAGCCCGTTGCGGCTCCAGGTGCTGCGCGCGGCGTCGTCCTTGAGGATGCGGGCCAGGTACTGATTGAGCTGGTTCTGTTCGAACGGCTCATCGAGCACCAGACCGCTGTCGGCCTCGGCGATGTAATGGGCGTAGCCGCACACCGCGCTGACCAGCACCGGGAGTCCTGCCACCAGCGCTTCAAGCAGCACGGTGCCGGTGTTTTCGTTGTACGCCGGATGAATCAACAGGTCAGCGCCCAACAGAAAACGCGGAATGTCGCTGCGCCCTTTCATGAAGGTGACGTGATCGCCCAGGCCCAGCGTCGTGCTTTGCAGCTGGAATACCTTGGGGTCGTCCTGGCCGATGACAAACAGTCGCGTGCGTTTTTTCAGTTCAGCAGGCAGCGCCGCCAGCGCCTTGAGGCTGCGGTCGACGCCCTTGGTCTTGAAGCCGGAGCCGATCTGCACGAGCAACAGGTCATCGTCGGCCAGCTTGAACTCGCGACGGAATTCAGCGCGGATTTCAGCCGCATTCGGCGGTGCGCGGCGGTCCTGAGAGATCCCCGGCGGCAACAGATGAAAGCGCGCAAGGGGCGTGTCGTAATGCTTGATGAAAAGTGGCTGCTGCACTTCGGAGATCATCAGCACTTCGGTCTTGGCGTCTTTGCCGAACACCGCGCGTTCGTAGTCGGCGAAGTGACGGTAGCGGCCCCAGTATTTGTACAGGCCGTGGCGCAGGTTCTGGGCCTTGTCTTCGTAGCAGCCATCGGCGGCGTAATACACGTCCAGACCGGGCATCTTGTTGAAGCCGATCAACCGGTCCACGGGACGCTTGGCCAGGTCGGCATTCATCCAGTCGGTGAGCTTTTCGTTGCGGCGGTGGTTGAAGATCGCCTTGACCGGCGCCACCAGCACTTCGAAGCCGGGCGGCACGTCGCCCTCCCAGATCAGCGTGTACACACGGATTTTATGGCCGCGCTGCTGGCACTCCAGGGCGATGCGCATGAAGTCACGCTGCAGGCCGCCGAAGGGGAAGTATTTATAAAGCACGAATGCCAGTTGCATCAGGGATGTTCCTTTGCCAGCAATAGCGCGCCTAACTGGTTCGCTACCCGCTCGGGATTCAGGCGAGTAAAGCACATGGGCCACTCGCGTTCGGTATCGACCTGACGCTGATCTTCAGGCGTCGGTCGGTAGGTGCATTTCTTTTGCAGGCACGGCGCGCAGGCGGGGTAATCGGCCGCCAGATGAACCTGCGACCGGCCGTAGGCGCCGGTCAGGCCCGGATTGGTCGGGCCGAACAACGAAAGCGTCGGTACGTCCAATGCGGCAGCCAGATGACCAAGACCGGTATCAACGGCGACGCAGCCCTGGGCGCTCGCCAGTACGCGAGCCACCCCTGCCAGATTGAGTTTGGGCAACACGACGGCATTATCAAGGCCATCGGCAATGCGCTCGGCACGCGCCTTCTCGGCCGGGTTGCCCCACGGCAGTCGCACTTCCAGTCCTTGGCCGATCATGCGTTCGGCCAATTGTCGCCAATACAGCTCGGGCCAGTGCTTGGTGTCCCACGTGGTGCCATGCAGGAACAGCACGAAGGGCGCGTCGTGTGTGGCAGTGAGCAGGCGGCTGCGATCAAGGCCGTAATCGCCCAGTCCCGCAGGCACCTGATAGCCCAGCGCCTGGCCGAACAGCTGACGCAACCGCTCGACCGCATGCTGGCCCCGGGCAACGGCGTAGGGGCGATCGTAAAAACGAGCGGCCATGGGCTCGCGCGCAGAAGTCTTGCCCAGCCCGGCGACAGGCGCTTTGACGTAGCGGGTCAGCCAGGCACTTTTCAGCAGGCCCTGAGCGTCGATCACCAGATCGTAGCGAGTGTCGCGCAGGCGCTGTTTGAACTGGCGCCATTCGCCATTCTTGACGGTCTGCCAGAGGTTCTTGCGCCAGCGACGGATCGCCACCGGAATCACGTTGGCGACCGCCGGATGCCAGGTCGGGATCTCGGAGAAGCCCTCTTCCACCACCCAGTCGAACTGGATGCCCGGCAGCGCGCCCATGGCGTCGGTCAGCGCGGGCAAGGTGTGGATCACGTCACCCAGTGACGAAGTTTTGATCAGCAGTACCCGCAAGTCAGGCGACCTCGACCGGGGCGGCGCCAATGCGGCCAAGGGCCTGGATCACCGAATCCGGCTCCAGCAGGCGCAGGCAGTTGTAATGGCCGAAGCGGCAGGTGCGCTCGAAGCACGGGCTGCACTCGATGCCGAGCCGGACGATCTCGACTTCATCGGCCAGCGGCGGCGTGAAGCCCGGCGAGGTCGAGCCGTACACCGCCACCAGCGGGCGATTCAGCGCGGCCGCCACGTGCATCAGCCCGGAATCGTTGGAAACCACGGCGTCTGCGCAGGACAGCAGGTCAATGGCTTCGGCCAGTGACGTGCCACCGCTGAGGTTCATGGATTCTTCGCGCAGCCCCGGAATCAGCCGCTCACGAATGCTTTCGCCCACCCCATGGTCGTTCTTGGAGCCGAACAGCCAGACCTGCCAGCCTTCACGAATCTTTGCTTCGGCGACTTTGGCGTAGTGCTCGGAAGGCCAGCGCTTGGATTCACCGAACTCGGCGCCCGGGCACAGCGCAAGCACGGGCCGATCAAGACTCAGACCGAACTTGGTTAGCGCCGCGTCACGGCTGGCGGTTTCGATTTGCAGGCTGGGTTTGGGATAAGGGCGCGGCAATTCAGCGCCTTTGTCGTAGGCCAGCGCCATAAAACGCTCGATCATCAACGGGTAACGCTGTTTGTCGAGGGTGCGCACGTCATTAAGCAGGCCGTAGCGAAACTCGCCACGCCAGCCGGTGCGTTTGGGAATGCCGGCGAAAAACGGCACCAGCGCCGACTTCAGCGAGTTGGGCAGCAGAATCGCCTGATCGTACTGGCCCTTGAGGGATTTGCCGATGCGCCGGCGCGTGGCCAGTTCCAGCGCGCCATGGCCGAGCGGGAAGCTCAAGGCCGTGCGCACTTCAGGCATGCGCTCAAGGATCGGCCGGCTCCACTCGGGCGCCAGCACATCGATTTCGCACTGCGGGTGACGCTGTTTCAGGCACTGGAACAGCGTCTGCGCCATCACCATGTCACCCACCCAGCTGGGCCCTACGATCAGAATTCTCATGCTCATCCAAAAACGACCAGAAACGAGCAGGGAGGCCCATCAAACTGCGTGATGCTTGCACACGCAGCCTGACGCCTCCCTGTCATAGCTTTATATAGATCCGTCAGATCCGGACCCTGCCAGCAATCAACCCAGCCCCAGCTGCCCCCAGAGCCGCATCACTTCACGCCGTTCGGTGGCGAACTGGTCGCCGGCCACAACACCCGGATCGTTCTGCAACGCCTGTCGGTGAGCGGCCGAGCGGTAGGCCTTGTAGGCCTCACGCAGCAGTCCTGCATCGGCGGCGGCCATCAAGCCCGCCTCTTCAAGGCCTTCGAGAATACGGATGTTATCGGTGTAACGAAGCAGCGCGGGGTGCTCTCTGGACCACGCCAGAGCCGCGTATTGCACCATAAATTCAATATCGACGATACCTCCGGCGTCCTGCTTGAGGTCGAACCGCACCGTCGGTTCAAATGCATTCGCCCCCTTGCCGGCCGCCGTTGCGCGGGTGCCGAGGTTGTCGCGCATCTTGGCGCGCATCTCGCTGACCTCCTGACGCAGCTTCGGCAGATCCCGCTCACGGCCCAGCACCAAAGCGCGAACGGCTTCGAACTGCCGGCCGACATCGGTGCTGCCCACCAGCACCCGCGCGCGCACCAACGCCTGATGCTCCCACGTCCAGGCCTCGTTCTCCTGATACCGGGAAAACGCCCCGAGCGAGCTCACCAGCAAGCCCGCCGCGCCAGACGGGCGAAGGCGCATGTCGACTTCGTACAACTGCCCGGAGTTGGTCTGGGTGGTGATCAGGTGAATGATCCGCTGACCGAGCCGGGTGAAAAACTGCGCGCCATCGATCGGCTTGGCGCCGTCGGTCTCAGCCTGGGGATCGCCGTCGTGGATGAACACCAGGTCCAAATCAGAGCCGTGCCCCAGCTCAATGCCGCCGACCTTGCCGTAGCCGACGATGACAAAACCGGGATCGCACAAGGTGCCATCCGGACGCCGCGGCGCGCCATGGCGGGCAACAGTGTGGCGCCAGGCGAGCGCCAGCACTTGCTCCAGAATCGCCTCGGCGAGCCAGGTCAGGTAATCGCTGACTTTCATCAGCGGCAGGCTGCCGGTGATTTCCGACGCAGCCACGCGCAGACGGTGCGCCAGCTTGAAATGCCGCAGGGCTTCCATTTGCTGTTCGAGATCGTCCTCGGGAATTCGCGTCAGACGCTCGCGCAGCTCAGCCGCCAATTCAAGCGCCTGGGGCGGGCTGAACAGGCGACCTTCGTTAAGCAACTCATCGAGCAGCAACGGAAAGCGGGCGATCTGTTCGGCAATCCACGGGCTGGCCGCGCACAGGGTCAGCAATCGACGCAGTGCGCCGGGGTTCTCGGTGAGCAACACCAGATACGCTGAGCGACGGGCCACCGCTTCCACCAGCGGCAGTACCCGCTCCAGCACCAGATCGGGATTGTCGTGCTCGACCGCTTGGGCGAGCAGGCGCGGAATAAAGGCATCAAGCCGTTCGCGCCCCAGACGCTGCATTGAGCGCAGCTGTGAACTGTTGCGAAGGTTGCTCAGATTTTTCAGGGCCTTTTGCGCGTCGGCGAATCCGCCCTCCTGAAGCTGGAGGCAGGCGCTTTCCTCGTTCTGCGACTCTTCCCACAGCGGCAGCCACTCGCCACCGACGATTTCTTCGCCGTGGTCCTGCTGCCCATCTTCCTCGTCCGGGTCAGCGATGACCTGCCGGAAGTGCCACGCGACCCGCTCACGCCAATACATCAGTCGTTCATGGAAACTCGCCCAGTCGGCAAAGCCCATCATGAAGGCGATGCGCGATTTATCCTGCGGGTCGTCGGGGAGCATTTGCGTCTGCCGATCGGCGATCGCCTGAATGGCGTGCTCGGTGTAGCGCAAAAACTGGTAGCCCTCACGCAACTCATCGATGACCGCAGCCGGCAAATAGCCCTGGCCTTCCAGGGTTTTCAGCACCTTGAGCAGCGGCCGCTGCTGCAGACTCAAATCGCGACCGCCGTGAATCAGCTGGAACGCCTGGGCGATGAATTCCACTTCGCGGATGCCGCCGGAACCGAGCTTGATGTTCTCGGCCATGCCCTTGCGGCGGACTTCCTGCTGAATCAGCTGCTTCATGGTGCGCAGCGCTTCAATGGCGGAGAAATCTAGGTAGCGGCGATAGACAAACGGCCGCAGCATGTCGAGCAACTCACTGCCCTTCTCCTGATCGCCGCCCACCACCCGCGCCTTGATCATGGCGTAGCGTTCCCAGTCGCGGCCCTGATCCTGGTAGTACTGCTCCAGCGCGTTGAAACTGAGCACCAAGGCACCGGAAGACCCGTACGGCCGCAGGCGCATGTCGACGCGGAAGACAAAGCCGTCGACCGTGACCGGGTCCAGCGCCTTGATCAATCGCTGCCCCAGACGGATGAAGAATTCCTGATTGTCCAGCGGCCGCTTGACGCCCTGGGTTTCGCCGCCTTCGGGGTAGGCAAAGATAAGATCGATGTCCGAGGACAGGTTCAGCTCGACGGCGCCCAGCTTGCCCATGCCGAGGATGACCATCTGCTGCGGCTCGCTGGTCCGACGGCCGGTCGGCGTGCCGAATTGCTGGCAATGCCGCTCGTACAGCCACTTGTAAGCCAGATCAATGCAGCCATCTGCCATGTCCGAGAGATCGCGGCAGGTTTCCACCAGATCGGCCTGCCGGGTCAGATCCCGCCAGATAATTCGCACTTGCTGGCGCGTACGTTGACGACGTAGATTACGCCCCAGTTCATCGTCGCTGGCAGCCTGAATGACGGCACTGGCGATGTGCCCAAGCAGCTCGCCGGGCGCAAAACTGCGCTCCAGCTCACCGGATTCAGCGAGGTCGAGCAACATCAGCGGATCGCGCGAAACCTGATCGGCAACAAAATCGCTGGCCGCACAGACGCGTTCGAACGCCTGCAGCCGCGCCTCGGGCCAGGTCTGAAACGACTGCCTGGCTTCATCTGTCAGGGAATCAAGCGCGGTGCGCCAGGATTGGCCGGCCCGCGCGACCAACGGCATAAGGACAGCCGGCAGCTCGGCCAGCAGGGGAAGGCTCATGTTCTATCCTTGATCGGCGTTCAATTGCCAACCCGACAAGGCGGTCGTAAACACGCCACGGACGGACTGTCGAACAAAGGTTAAAAATTGCTGATGGCTGGCGTTTCTTGGCTGCCAGCAGGTTATATCAGGCGATTCGTCAGATTTTTGCACCGACAACGCTGCCTTATCGGACACTGCAACACGAGCGAAAACATCGCTGCGCTGTAGTTTTACTACTGTATATACAAGTCAAAAAGCTGAATTAGCCCAAGATTTGTAGTAAAACTACACAACGCCGGGAACCCATCCGGCCATCCAAGAATTTACATCGTCTGCCCACAAGGCCAGTCGTAACAAACTCAGGCAACCGATTCTGGAAGCCTTTCCGCCCTGGAGCAAGCCATGCAAGACCTCGATCCCGTCGAAACCCAGGAATGGCTGGACGCCCTGGAATCGGTTCTCGACAAAGAAGGCGAAGACCGTGCTCACTACCTGATGACCCGTATGGGTGAGCTGGCCACACGAAGTGGTTCGCAACTGCCTTACGCCATCACCACGCCTTATCGCAACACCATCCCCGTTACCCACGAAGCACGCATGCCTGGCGACCTGTTCATGGAACGCCGCATTCGCTCGCTGGTACGTTGGAACGCATTGGCGATGGTGGTCAAGACCAACATCGGCGACCCGGATCTGGGCGGCCACATCTCCAGCTTCGCTTCCAGTGCAACCCTGTACGACATCGGCTTCAACTACTTCTTCCAGGCCCCGACCGACGAACACGGCGGCGACTTGATCTACTTCCAGGGTCACGCATCGCCAGGCGTTTACGCCCGTGCGTTCATGGAAGGCCGCATCACTGAAGACCAGATGAACAACTTCCGTCAGGAAGTCGATGGCAACGGCCTGTCGTCTTATCCACACCCGTGGCTGATGAAAGACTTCTGGCAGTTCCCGACTGTTTCCATGGGTCTGGGTCCGATTCAGGCGATCTACCAGGCGCGCTTCATGAAGTACCTGGAGCACCGCGGTTACATCCCTGAAGGCAAGCAGAAAGTCTGGTGCTTCCTGGGCGACGGCGAGACCGACGAGCCGGAATCCCTGGGCGCCATCGCCCTGGCCGGTCGCGAGAAGCTCGACAACCTGATCTTCGTCGTGAACTGCAACCTGCAGCGTCTGGACGGTCCGGTTCGCGGCAACGCCAAGATCATCCAGGAACTGGAAGGCGTGTTCCGCGGTGCTCAGTGGAACGTGAGCAAAGTCATCTGGGGCCGTTTCTGGGACCCACTGCTGGCCAAGGACGTCGACGGCATCCTGCAACGTCGTATGGACGAAGTCATCGACGGCGAATACCAGAACTACAAAGCCAAAGACGGCGCGTTCGTGCGCGAACACTTCTTCAACTCGCCAGAACTCAAGGCGATGGTTGCGGATATGTCCGACGACGAAATCTGGAAACTCAACCGTGGCGGTCACGACCCGTACAAGGTCTACGCGGCGTACCACGCAGCGGTGAACCACAAGGGTCAGCCGACCGTGGTTCTGGCCAAGACCATCAAGGGTTATGGCACCGGCGCCGGTGAAGCGAAAAACACCGCGCACAACACCAAGAAGGTCGATGTCGACAGCCTGCGTCACTTCCGTGACCGCTTTGACATCCCGATCAAAGACGATCAGCTCGAAGCCCTGCCGTTCTACAAGCCGGAAGAAGGCAGTGCCGAAGCGCGCTACCTGTCCGAGCGTCGCGCTGCACTGGGCGGCTTCGTGCCACAGCGTCGCGCGCAGAGCTTCAGCCTGCCGACCCCGCCACTGGAAACCCTCAAGGCGATCCTTGATGGCTCCGGCGACCGCGAAATCTCCACCACCATGGCCTTCGTCCGCATCCTGACCCAACTGGTCAAGGACAAGGAAGTGGGTCAGCGCATCGTTCCGATCATTCCGGACGAAGCCCGTACCTTCGGTATGGAAGGCATGTTCCGCCAGCTCGGCATCTACTCGTCCGTAGGCCAGCTGTACGAGCCGGTCGACAAAGAACAAGTGATGTTCTACCGCGAGGACAAGAAAGGTCAGATCCTCGAGGAAGGCATCAACGAAGCCGGTGCGATGTCTTCGTTCATCGCTGCAGGTACTTCGTACAGCAGCCACAACCAGCCGATGATTCCGTTCTACATCTTCTACTCGATGTTCGGTTTCCAGCGTATCGGCGATCTGGCATGGGCCGCAGGCGACAGCCGCACCCGTGGCTTCCTGATTGGCGGCACCGCCGGTCGTACCACCCTGAACGGTGAAGGTCTGCAGCACGAAGACGGCCACAGCCACATCCTGGCTTCGACCATCCCGAACTGCCGCACCTTCGATCCGACCTACGGCTACGAGCTGGCGGTGATCATTCAGGACGGCATGAAGAAGATGTTCGAAGAACAGCAGGACGTCTTCTACTACCTGACCGTGATGAACGAGTCCTATACGCAACCTGCCATGCCGGCCGGTTCCGAGGAAGGCATCATCAAGGGCATGTACCTGCTCGAAGAAGACACCAAGGAAGCCGCACACCACGTACAGCTGCTCGGTTCGGGCACTATCCTGCGTGAAGTGCGCGAGGCGGCGAAGATCCTGCGCGAGCAGTTCAACATTGGCGCGGACGTCTGGAGCGTCACCAGCTTCAACGAGTTGCGTCGCGACGGCCTGGCCGTAGAGCGCAGCAACCGCCTGAAGCCCGGCCAGAAGCCACAGTTGAGCTACGTTGAAGAATGCCTCAACGGCCGTAAAGGTCCGGTGATCGCTTCGACCGACTACATGAAACTGTTCGCTGACCAGATCCGTCAGTGGGTTCCGACCAAGGAATACAAAGTTCTGGGCACCGACGGCTTCGGCCGTAGCGACAGCCGCAAGAAGCTGCGCAACTTCTTCGAAGTTGACCGTCACTTCGTGGCGCTGGCCGCCCTGGAAGCCTTGGCCGATCGCGGCGATATCGAACCTAAGGTCGTGGCGGAAGCCATTGCCAAGTTCGGCATCGATCCTGAAAAGCGCAACCCGCTGGACTGCTAAGGTCTGCGTAACGATCGAATAGAGCGCTGAAATGTGCGCGAAACAGCCGCCGATGCGGAATTTACTTCGGTAAATGAGCATCCAGGCTGTTTCGTCGCAGATGAATCAGCGCAGTCGAGGAACAGGTTCTCCTAAGGAGAGACATTGTGAGTGAGTTAATTCGGGTACCCGACATCGGCAACGGTGAAGGTGAAGTCATTGAGTTGATGGTCAAGGTCGGTGATCGCATCGAAGCTGACCAGAGCGTGCTGACGCTGGAGTCGGACAAGGCAAGCATGGAAATCCCTGCGCCTAAAGCCGGTGTCATCAAGGCGATGAAAGTGAAGCTGGGCGACCGTCTGAAAGAAGGCGACGAACTGTTTGAGCTGGAAGTGGAAGGCGAAGCGGCGGCCGAGCCTGCTGCTGCACCTGCTGCCGCGCCCGCCCCTGCTGCTGATAAGCCAGCCGAGAAGCCAGCCGAAGCCGAAGCAGCCCCTGCCGCAGCGGCTGCACCTGCTGCGTCGGATACGGTTCAGGATATTCACGTTCCGGACATCGGTTCGTCGGGCAAGGCTCGCATCATCGAGCTGATGGTCAAAGTGGGCGACAGCATCGAAGCTGATCAATCCTTGATCACTCTGGAATCCGACAAAGCCTCGATGGAGATCCCGTCTCCTGCCGCAGGCGTTGTCGAAAGCATCAGCGTCAAGGTCGAAGATGAAGTCGGCACTGGCGACCTGATCCTGAAATTGAAAGTGGCGGGTGCTGCACCGGCTGCCGCGCCTGCTCAGGCGGCTGCCCCGGCTCCGGCCAAGGCAGAATCGGCTGCTCCGGCTGCCGCTGCTCCCGCACCGGCTGCCAAAGCTGAAAGCGCTCCTGCACCTGCCGCTGCACCTGCGAACAATGGCGCCAAGGTTCACGCTGGCCCGGCGGTTCGTCAGTTGGCTCGCGAGTTCGGCGTCGAGCTGAACGCTGTTTCGGCAACCGGCCCTCACGGCCGTGTGCTGAAAGAAGACGTGCAGGCGTACGTCAAATCGATCATGACCAAGTCCAAGGACGCGCCTGCTGCTGGCGGCGCTGCCGGCGGCATGGGCATCCCGCCGATTCCGGAAGTCGATTTCAGCCGTTTCGGCGAAACCGAAGAAGTGCCGATGACGCGTCTGATGCAGCTGGGCGCAACCGGTCTGCATCGCAGCTGGCTGAACATTCCGCACGTCACGCAATTCGACCAGGCCGACATCACCGACCTGGAAGCTTTCCGTATCGCGCAGAAAGCCGTGGCCGAAAAAGCCGGCGTCAAGCTGACCGTGCTGCCGCTGCTGCTCAAGGCCAGCGCGCACATGCTCAAGGAGCTGCCGGACTTCAACAGTTCGCTGGCACCGAGTGGCAAGGCGATCATTCGCAAGAAATACTTCAACATCGGTTTCGCGGTGGACACACCGGAAGGCCTGCTGGTCCCGGTCATCAAGAACGTTGATCAGAAGAGCCTGCTGCAACTGGCGGCCGAAGCAGCTGAGCTGGCTGAGAAAGCGCGCTCCAAAAAGCTGTCGGCCAACGACATGCAAGGCGCCTGCTTCACCATCTCCAGCCTGGGTCACATTGGCGGGACCGGCTTCACGCCGATCGTCAACGCGCCGGAAGTGGCGATCCTTGGCGTGTCCAAGGCCACCATGCAACCGGTCTGGGACGGCAAGGCTTTCCAGCCCCGCCTGATGCTGCCGCTGTCGCTGTCCTACGATCACCGCGTGATCAACGGCGCCGCTGCTGCACGCTTTACCAAGCGTCTGAGCGAATTGTTGGCGGACATCCGCACAATTCTGCTCTAAGCCGCCAACGGGCGGTAAAGGGACGGTAAAGGGGACTGATTTATTTACAACGCTCCACCGTAAATGAATCTGTCCCCGTTCAGCGCCCCCGTTCAGCGCCAGGTTTAACGAGCTGCCACGCTCGTACCTCAACCCCGCTCACTGGCGGGGCTTTTTTTGCCGTTTGAAAAGCACTCATTCACGGCAACAAGTTCCTACAGTATTCGGTCGCGCTGCCGATAGCTGATCATGCACAAACACCAGCCGCTTAACCCTCACCCCGACAATCCGACCAATTACCTCCAGTAAATCAACCGTCTGCCGACAGATTTATAGCACTAAGCCATCGCGCTCACTTGTCAGCCCGTGCGCCATGATGCAACCTTGCGGCACGCGACTTAAAGACGGGCTCCTTGCCCGCGCGACAGCACCCTGAAAGCGAGTTCCTTCCATGAAAAGCCAACCTGATGCTGCCGGAAGACCGGCGGCCGAGGTCGTGACGCAACTACCGGTGCCCTCGCGGCTCGGCATGCTGCGTTTCGAGCGGCTGAATGAACCCAGCTGGGCCATGCTGTACCTGGACCCGAACTGCGAAAAGCACTTCAGCATGCCCGCCGTCGAACTCTGCGCGCTGGTGGGTACGCCTTACGCCAGTCTCATGGAGCCCGAAGCGCGCTATCAATTGCACGACGCCGTGCAGATGCAGCTGGCGGGCAGCGCCCATTACCTGATCCGCTACACCCTGCACACGACGCGCGGCCCGTTGGGTCTGGTGGAGATTGGTGAAGGGTACAAGCAACACAATCGGCATCTGCTGCGAGGTTACCTGATGGTGGTCGATGGGCAGGTCGAGCCCGGCGAACTGATCATCAGCCCCGATCTGGAGGTGCAGAACTCCCGCCTGCAGATCGCGCTGGAACTCAATCAACGGGCCCAGCACGAACAGTTGCTGCATCTGGAGCGGGTCCGCGCGCAGCAAAGCCTGATCCTGCGCCTGGCGCGCCATCGTTACAGTTCGAACAATTCGCTGCAGGAAGCGGCGGAGCTGATCACCAAAAGCGCCTGCGAGATCTACAACATCTCCTGCGCCAGCCTGTGGAACCTCAACGGCAAAACCCTTGAGCCGATTGCCGAGTATCGCCGCGATACCAGCACATTCCCCAAGACTGGCGCGATCGATATCAGCGAATTTCCCAGCTATCTGGACGTGCTGCACACCAGCCGCGCCATCGACGTCAACGATGTCGAGCAGGACCCGCGCACGCGCGAGCTGGTTCAGCGACTGCGAACCCAGGACATCACCGCCATTCTTGACGCTGCTGTGCGCATCGATGGCCAGGTGGTGGGCGTCCTGTGCCTCGAGCAAACCGGTATGCCACGGGAATGGCAGTCCGATGAGATTGCTTTTGCCGGTGAGCTCGCCGATCAGTTTGCCCATGCGATCAACAACCACAACCGCCGCACCGCCACCAGCGCCCTGCACCTGTTTCAGCGTGCCGTGGAGCAGAGCGCCAATGCGTTTTTGCTGGTCAATCGCGACGGCGTGGTCGAGTACGTCAACCCGAGCTTCACCGAGATCACTCAATACCCCGCCGAGGAAGTCCACGGACAGCAACTCTCGGAGCTTCCGGCGCTGGAGAATCTCAGCACGCTGCTGCTCGATGCGAACTCCAGCCTGGTCAACGGAAACAGCTGGCAGGGCGAGTTCAAGAGCCGACGCAAAAACCTGGAACCGTACTGGGGCCAGCTGTCGATTTCCAAGGTGTACGGGGATAACCGCGAGCTGACCCATTACATCGGCATCTACGAAGACATCACTCAGGCCAAGCTCTCCCAACAGCGGATCGAGCGCCTGGCGTACACCGACAATCTGACCAGTCTGGGCAACCGTCCGGCGTTCATCCGCACCCTGGACGAGCACTTTGCCCGCGACGTCGAAACGCCGATCAGTCTTTTGCTGGTGGACATCGACAACTTCAAACGCATCAACGATAGCCTCGGCCACCAGACTGGCGACAAGTTGCTGATCAGCCTGGCTCGCCGCCTGCGCAACAGCCTGAGCCCGACCGGCATTCTGGCGCGCTTCGCCAGTAACGAATTCGCTGTACTGCTCGACGACACCAGTCCCGAAGAAGGCCAACGCGTTGCCAGCCAAGTGCTGAGCACGCTGGACAAGCCGATGTTCGTCGACAATCAGTTGATCAGCGTGACCGGCTCCGTCGGACTCGCCTGCGCCCCCATCCATGGCCGCGACCCGCAGACGCTGATGAAGAACGCCGGCCTGGCGCTGCACAAGGCCAAGGCCAACGGCAAGCATCAGGTGCAGGTGTTCACTGAAGCGCTGAACGCCGAAGCAAGCTACAAGCTGTTCGTCGAGAACAACCTGCGCCGCGCGCTGACGCAGAACGAACTGGAAGTCTTCTACCAGCCGAAACTATGCTTGCGCAGCGGCCGCTTGTTGGGCATGGAAGCGCTGTTGCGCTGGAATCATCCGGAAAAAGGCATGATCCGCCCGGACCAGTTCATTAGCGTCGCCGAAGAGACCGGCCTGATCATCCCGATCGGCAAATGGGTCGCGCGTCAGTCCTGCCGCATGAGCAAGCAACTGACTGCTGCCGGCTACGGCAAGCTGCATGTGGCCATAAACGTCTCGCCGAAGCAGTTTTCCGATCCGGAGCTGGTCTCGTCGCTGGCCAGCATTCTGCGTGACGAACAGCTCGACCCGTCCCTGCTGGAACTGGAATTGACTGAGGGCTTGCTGCTGGAAGCGACCGAGGACACGCGATTGCAACTTGAGTCGCTGAAAACCTTGGGCCTGACCTTGGCGATGGATGATTTCGGTACGGGTTATTCGTCGTTCAGTTACCTGAAGAAATTCCCCATCGACGTGATCAAGATCGACCGCAGCTTCATTCGGGACATCCCGGATGATCAGGACGACATGGAAATCACCTCGGCGGTCATCGCCATGGCCCACAACCTCAAGTTGACCGTGGTCGCCGAAGGCATCGAGACGGCGGAACAACTGGCGTTCCTGCGTCGTCATCGTTGCGATGTGGGTCAGGGCTATCTGTTCGACAAACCGATTCCTGGCGAAGAGCTGATCGAGAAGCTGCGTCGCTACCCGCGTGGCCCACTGGCCTGACCCCCCTTCCCCGCATCACACCAGTGCGGCACACTTGCCGCCCTGCATTTGCATCAGCCGATTCTGACCCCATATACGGTTTTCACTGACAACGCATGTTGGTTGTCCTGCCCCAGAGAGGATGTGCCTCATGGTCTTGCGCTCGGAAATTCTTGTGAATAAAAACGCTCTCCCCACCGCTCAGCAGGCACTGCCAGGGCGCGAAACTCCCATGGCCCTGCCCGAAACCCATTTCGTCAACGGCACTCCTTTGCTTGGGCCGTTCTTCAACGACGTTGAGTTCGCGATCTTCGGTTTGGGCTGCTTCTGGGGGGCTGAACGGCGCTTCTGGCAGCAGGAGGGTGTGGTTAGCACCGTCGTGGGCTACGCGGGCGGCTTCACGCCGAACCCGACGTACGAAGAAGTCTGCTCGGGGCTGACAGGCCACTCCGAAGTGGTCCTCGTGGTGTACGAGCCTGCGAAGGTCAGCTATGAGCAACTGCTGGCGATGTTCTGGGAATTGCACAATCCGACACAGGGCATGCGTCAGGGCAATGATATCGGCACGCAATACCGCTCGGTGATCTATGCGACAACGCCTGAGCAACTGCAGGCGGCCAAGGCCAGCGCCGAGGTGTATCAGGCCGAGCTGAGCAAGGCCGGCCTGGGGGAAATCACCACCGAGATCGACCAGGCGCCCACCGTGTACTTCGCCGAGGCCTATCACCAGCAATACCTGGCGAAAAACCCCCAGGGCTACTGCGGTATTGGCGGCACCGGCGTCTGCATGCCGCCGAGTCTGGCGGGGAACTAAGCAGTCCCATTGACACACCGGGCGCTCTTCGCAGGACTGGCTTTAGCCGGAAAGGTGTCGGCTGTCACGTCGCAGAATTGAGGGTGTTGCCACTGGCCTCTTCCCGGCTGAAGCCGGTCCTACTGAACATCACCGGCCGCCAGAAATCTTCTGACAATCACTCGCCATCCTTGAATCCGCTTTCTGCCTTTATTGTTTGCCCTCACACGAAGAGGAGCAATGGAATGCAGGAACTCAAACATGCTCGGTCTCTGCGCATCGGTCGAGCCTCCCAGCCAGGGAACGTCTATCTCGTGACCTCTGTGGTCAAGAATCGCCTGCCTATATTCAGTGATATTCAGATAGCTCGCAGGGTCGTCGCGGAAATGGAGCACCTGCATTCCTCAGACCTTGTGCACTCGATGGCGTGGGTAGTTATGCCCGACCATCTGCATTGGCTGTTCGAGCTCAAGTCAGGATTGCTGCCCACGCTCATGCAAGCACTGAAGGGTAGAAGTGCCTTCGCAGTGAACAAGGCTCACGGCACAAAAACACTCACATGGCAGAAGGGTTATCACGATCACGGGGTCAGGGCCGAAGAGGACCTCGTCGAGATGGCTCGCTACGTCGTGAATAACCCAATACGGGCAGGTCTGGTCAGGCAGAGGGAGGACTATCCATTGTGGGGTTGTGAATGGGTGCTCGAGTAGGACTGGCTTTAGCCGGGAAGGCGTCGGTCGTCACGCCGCAGAACTGAGGGTACTGCAGCTGGCCTCTTCCCGGCTGAAGCCGGTCCTACTTACACCGCGCGTAACCCTTGTAGGACTGGCTTTAGCCGGGAAGGCGTCGGCATTCACGCCGCGGAATTGAAGATGCTGCAACCGGCCTCTTCCCGGCTGAAGCCGGTCCTACTGACACCGCGCGTAACCCTTGTAGGACTGGCTTTAGCCGGGAAGGCGTCGGTCGTCACGTCGCAGAATTGAGGGTGTTGCCACTGGCCTCTTCCCGGCTGAAGCCGGTCCTACTAACACCGCGCGTAACCCTTGTAGGACTGGCTTTAGCCGGGAAGGCGTCGGTCGTCACGCCGCAGAACTGAGGGTACTGCAGCTGGCCTCTTCCCGGCT